>JAJYNF010000062.1 GCA_021786455.1 Acidobacteriota bacterium | reverse complement strand
CACTTCCCCAACCTCGATGGCGATCGGCTGGTGAAACATCGGGCCGGAGTAAACGAAGCTGTGGAATTCACCGTTTTCACCGCAGGGATCAACCCCAGCAGGCAAATCAGCTAAAAATTTCAGGTCGAACTCTCGGCCGACGAAGGAGCCCGAAAGTTTTTTGGGGTTCACACAGGTAATCACGGCGCGCACGCCACTCGCTATCATTTCTCGAGCCAGCCGAGCTGTATCCAGCCCCCAAACGGGGAATACTGGAGTCATTCCACAGGCAGCCATTTTCTCTTCCCGATATTGACGGATGTCTTCAAGGAAGAGGTCTCCAAATGCTATATGGAACACCCCTTCGGATTGGGCACGTTCGACAGCTTCTGCCATGGCGGCTTCATAGACGGCATTGGGGCAGGGATAGGGAATGGGAACCGTAATCAGCGGCAAGCCTACGCTTTCAGCCTGCGCCTGAAGAAGGCTTTCGCGGACCGCATGCATGGCCACGCGGGCGTACTCACGGTTGACCGTGGTCAGCAAGCCGACAACTTCAAACTCATTGCGCCGCCGCATCACTTCGAGTGACCATGCGCTATCCTTTCCGCTGGACCACGATAACCACGCCTTGGGTCGCGCCGTCATGCAGCCAAAATACGTTGAACCATCAAAATAGGCAAGCGCCCGCGCCGGGACCAAGGCCCCGCGCCAAGCTTCAAGCCGCGTGGGCCAGGTACAACATGAGCGCAAAAATAATAATGGGAATCAACGCGAGAACGACATAAAAGAGAATTTTTCGGGTTAAGGGCTCGCGCCGTTGCTTCCAATCACGAAGCTCGGGGCGATCCGCCGCGCCGACTTGGTCTTGATGTTCCAAATCCCAGAGCAATTCCCGCGCGCTGGCATAGCGATTCTTGGGGTCGCGTTCCAGGGCTCGATAGATGATTTCCTGCAATTGCGGAGAAATTTCAGGGTTGAGTTCCCGAGGCGGGACCGGATTATTGAGCAGCCGATCGTTCATGATGGCGAAGGCATTGGGCCCCTGAAAAGGCACCTTGCCGGTCAGCATTTCATAGAGCATGACCCCCAGCGCATAGAGGTCGCTTCGGGCATCGCCGCGCCGGCCGCGAACTTGTTCGGGCGAGATATAGTCGGGCGTGCCCATGGTGTTCGAGAGTTTGGTGAAGGTGATGCGTCGCGCGCCGGCGTTTGCCGCAATGCCAAAATCAATCAGCTTAATGTGGTCGTTTGCGTCCACCATGATGTTTTCGGGTTTCAGGTCGCGATGAACCACGCCTTGCGAGTGAATGTAGTCCAAAGCCTTACAAATGCCCAGCGTAATGCGGACGGCGCGCTCGACGGGAAGTTTGCCTTCCTCGTTCAAGATCTGCCGGAGTAGCCGGCCCTCTACCCATTCCATCACCAGATAGACACGGCTGGCTTGATCTTCCGCATAAACCTTCATCACGCCGGGATGGTCCAAGCGCCGGCCGATGTCCGCCTCGCGATGAAAACGTTCAAAGAAAACGGGGTCGCTCTCCATTTCGGGATGCGGAACCTTGAGGGCGACGGGATGGCCGGTGCGCAGATCGGTGGCGCGGAAGATAGAAGCCATGCCACTCCGCGCGACAAGGCGCTCAATTCGGTAATGGTCGAGCTGGTCGCCCGGGTGTAGTGGATTCATCCTCAGAGGCAGGAAACATTCCCTTTAGGGAAGCTTATAGGGCCGCCCGCGATACATGCCCACCCGCTCGACGCTCCGAATGCGGACGAGCTGGACGCTGATATTATCGCTGCCGTCCCGCTGGTTGGCAAGCGTCACCAGCTTCTGCGCTGAGTCTTCCAAACCCTCCGAGACCGTGACGATATCGGCTATTTCCCGGTCGGCCACGGCGACGTGAAGCCCGTCCGAGCAAAGGACCAGAGTGTCGCCGACAAGCAGCGGATGACTGCTGACCTCGACGTCCGCAAACAACCCGCTTCCGAGCGAGCGGCTGAGCAGGTGGCGAGTGGGCGCGCCGACGGCCTCCGCTTTCGTCAGCAGGCCCAGACGAGCCTGTTCGGCAGCCACCGTATGGTCGCGCGTCAGCGCTTTCGCCTGTCCCCGTCGGACTAAATAGCAGCGAGAATCCCCGACGTGGGCCACGGCGGCGAAGTCGTAACGCAGGGCGCAAGCGACCAATGTGGTGGCCATGTCCGAACCGGTTGTGGCCTCGTCATGGTTCGCCTCCAGGACACGAGTATTCGCCTGCTGAACCAGGCGTGCCAACAGAGGGGCAAGCGGCTCGCCGGCTGGCGAGGCTCGAAATTCGCTGAGCACGCTCTCGACCGCCGCGCGCGAGGCCACTTCGCCCGCGGCTTGCCCCCCCACCCCGTCAGCCAGCGCGAACAACCACCCTCGCCGGCGCGCTTCATCCGGTGTCGCGGGGACAAAGTGCCCCAGGCAATCTTCGTTCCCGGCTCGAACCGTGCCGGGATCGGAGAGCTCCGCGAATTCCACTTCCAACATGCTGGTTCGGCGCCTATGACCCGACCGGAGCCCGAGCGATATCCAATGTGCTCAGAATCATCGCGACATTTTCAGGCTTCAACCCGACTTTCAACGAGCGTCGTTCTTCCTTTCGATTTGCTCGAGCGAACAAAGTAGATGCCACCGTAGATTCCCCAAACCAGGGCGATGCCGAGAGCGAGCAGCGGTTCCATTTTGGTGCCGTAGCCCATGAATGGGCCGATCAAGTAAAACGCCATACATGCCAGGTTGGCCAGCGCGCCAAACAACGGAATGAGGAAGTGTTTCACCACATGGAAGTTTGGGTGCTTGTGATAGGCAACCATGCACACCACGCAACTGAATCCGTACAGGAGGAAGGTCCCAAAGTTCGACGACAAGGTCACCGTCAATAGCGAATTGGGCATTGCCGCCATTGTTGCGTGGGAAAAGTACCCGAAGCTCGACCAGAAACCGTGCGGCAGGGCTTGGATGGTTGCGTCGCTGATCGCTCCGGCGTCCCCAAACAGCATGGACACGCCCAAGCAGCCAATCACCGCGGAAATCGCGGCCAACACCCAGATAGCCCGATGCGGCGTCAGATTTTTGCCGTGGAGCATCCCGAAGTGCTCGGGAACTTCTTTGTCTTTCCCCATCGCATAGGTCACGCGCGCCCCGGTATTGATGCAGGCGAGCGTCGTGCCAATAAGCGCGAGGAAGACGGTTAACGCTTCAACCAGCATGAAGATTCTGCCGCGTCCCGGGCCGAACATGGCATCGCCGACCATAATCATCAGGTCGCCGATGGGCGCGGCCGAATTTTGCGCGTTCACCATGGTGTAGCCGCTGTTCAAGACGTAATTTGTGGCGAAGTACTCGAACAGATAGCAGAACGCGCCTTGAATCAACAGGGAGGTGACGACCGCAATGGGAATGTCGCGCTTGGGGTTCTTGGCCTCGCCACCCAGCGATGTGCACGACTCGAAGCCGACTAGAATTAAAATTGCGACGGTCGCCTGCACAAACACCCAACCCCAGTTGTGCGGGGCGATAACCGAGCCTGCGCTCTTGTGGGACAGGAAGTTGCCACTCGCGTCGTGCGTGGGATAGCTGATGTGATAAGGCACAGGTTTTCCCTGGGCGTTCAGTTTCGGTTGAGGAATGCCTTGGGCGTTGCGAACGATGGTCAGTGTGGTTTGGCCGTTGACGACCGCCTTGGTGGTGGCGAATTCATAATTGTAAGCATCGCCGGATGTGGGGTCGAACTGCCAGGCCGGGCTGCCGGCCGGGTGGTTCATGCGGTAAGAAAGCGCCATCACCGAGAACACGATCAGCGCGCTGATTTGAATCACGTTGATGGCTACACTGACGGCCGTCGAGCCGGTGACGCCCCGGTAGGCAATGTAGGCGATGCCGAACGACGCGATGACCGCGCACAGCATCATGAACATGGGCCCTGGATTAGAGGCGCTCATGAAGCTCGGCCAAAGCGTTCCGACCACGTAGCCGCAGAAAATTCCAATCACGGCCACCATCACCCCCGGGTAGATCCAGTAATAGAGGTGGGAAGCCCAGCCGACGACGAATTTGGAAAGCCGAGCAAACGGCCAGGCTTTGTCGTGGTTCAGAAACGACTGTTCGGCGAAATAGTACGAGCTGCCTGTACCCGGATACAATTTGGCCAGCTCGGCATAACTCACCGCTGTCGCCAAACAGAGCAACAGCGCCACGAAGATTCCCAACCACATGGCTGGGGCTGTCGCTCCTTCCGTGGCCTGAGGCGCGAAGGTGAGCCAAAGGAACGCTCCCGGCGCGATCAGCGCCATCGCGTTCACCGTGACCCCGGTCAGACCCAAAGTCGGCTTCATCTCAGGTGCGGAACTCTCCGCCATGTCAGTTCTCCTTTGTCGTTAGGGTTAATTCCCCCCGCTCAGCATCGTAGGCAGCGTCCCGGCCGATGTAAAAGTCAAAGTTTGTATTGAACGGATAAGGGATTCGTATAATTGAAAGGGGTATTTACAATTTTATGAACTATAAAATTTTCTGATGACGCCTCGGACGGAGCACCGGCGAACCATCAGCGCAGAGAAAATCAGGTTGTGATATCTTAGGCCGTGGTTCGACACTCGATCCGGGTGATGATGGGAACCCCATGAAGCTCGCTGGGTTTTTACTGCTGGCTGCGGGATGGGCTATCGTCGTGGCAGCGGTGGCGTTATTTTCTGCCACGGCGTTGGGAACCGGTTTTACGCTCGCGGGCATGGGCGTTGAATTGCTTGGCTTGATCCTGGTTGTCCGGGCGCACATTCAGAGACGAGGCCAATCCGCGTGAGCGCGCAATTATTACTTTCGCCTACCGCAATGGCGGTCTGCGTCTTCTCGATTCTGCTAGTTCCTCTGGCCGGAACCGGGCTGGCGCTGATTAATAGCGGTCTCGGGCGGTCGCGCTCCGCGGCGCACACCCTGATGGCATCCCTATGTGTCATGGCCGTGGCGGCGGTGGCCTATTTCATCTGCGGATTTGCTTGGCAAGGTTTCTCGGGATTGCCGTCATACGCTGCAACCGTTCGAGGCCGGCCCTGGGGTTGGATTTCGACCGGTCATTTTTTCTTGCGCGACGTCGCCTTCAATGGCTCCGGCGCATCGCTTGCCGCTTGGTTTGGAATGTTAAGCGCGGGGCTGGCCGCCCTGATTCCCATTGGCAGTGGCGCCGAACGCTGGCGGTTACGGGCTTGCTGCGCCTCGACCGTGCTCTTGGCTGCCTGGACTTTCCCGCTCTTTGCGCATTGGGTCTGGGGCGGCGGGTGGTTGGCCGAGCTGGGCGCGAATTGCGGACTCGGTCAGGGATTCTTGGACGCCGGGGGATCGGGAACGATCCAGGCGGTGGGTGGGTTAACCGCTCTATCCATAGCCTGGATTTTGGGTCCGCGCCGCGGCAAATACGCCGCGGGTAACATGCCCGCAGCCATCCCCGGGCATAACGCGGTCTTTGTCCTCTTCGGGTGCCTGCTTGCCCTGGTGGGTTGGACGGGATTAAATTCAGCGGGAAGCATTTTGTTCATGGGGGTCGGTCCCGGCCGATTGGCGCTCATTGGGATCAACACCCTGCTGGCAGCAGCGATGGGCGCATTGGCGGCAGCCGGGATGACGCTTACCCGGTTCGGCAAGCCGGACGCATCCCTGACCGCAAATGGCTGGATTAGCGGATTGGTGGCCAGCTCAGCAGGCTGCGCGTTCATCACCCCGGGGGCAGCAGCCCTCATTGGCCTGGTGGGGGGCGGGTTGGCGGCTCGCTCGGTCGAGTGGCTTGAATCACGATTGGGCGTGGATGACCCCGGCGGCGCGGTGTCCGTTCATGCCGTCGGTGGCCTTTGGGGCGTCATGGCAGTTGGCTTTTTCGCTCACTTCCCCGCAGGGGCTAACCTCAACGGCAGCCGTCAGTGGGTAGCGCAGCTTGTCGGCGTGGCTACACTCCTTGGCTTTGTCTTTCCTCTGACGTATGGCCTCAACTGCCTGCTCAACCGATTCTATCCATATCGCGTCGAGCCCGAAGGCGAGCGACAAGGCTTGGACCTATACGAGCTCGGGGCGGGAGCCTATCCGGAGTTCATCACCCATACCGATGAATTCACGCTGGGTTAATGGGGGTCGGGAAGCAAGAAAGGCCGGCCATCCGCTTGCTTCACTTCTTAGCCGGGGCAAGTGATTCTATATGTCTGGTTGGGAGGCCCAATTTCATTCCGCCACCTCAAGTGGGCACAGCTCACTGCGACTTTCCAGGCGAATGAAAATGGGCAAAAGCATGTACTCCCGATCGAGCATCAGAGTTAAAATCCTCGTTGGAAATCCAGCTTTTTGAGTAAAGCTCATGGCGCTCACTCCAGCCACTGAAGACGCAGCGTATCGTTGCGCGCGATGCGGAAACATCCTTCAATTGAAAAAAGGGCAGCTAGTGCCTCCCTGCCCGCGTTGCGGCGGAGCGATGAT
This sequence comes from Acidobacteriota bacterium, assembly GCA_021786455.1. Classification (GTDB taxonomy): domain Bacteria; phylum Acidobacteriota; class Terriglobia; order UBA7540; family UBA7540; genus JAKCCV01. Next base: position 2,436 of record JAJYNF010000062.1, on the reverse strand, counting down.
CAAGTCTTCAGCTACGCCACCCGGGGCGGGATGCTGCGGCTCGTGAGGCGCAAGGAGACTCGAGCAATCAATGAAGCAAGTCGTCCTTGTGCGGCCGGGTGAATTTCAGCTCCAGGAAATCCCATTGCCCGCGGCCCCGGCTCAACAAGCCTTAGTGCGGGTCCGACGGATCGGCGTGTGCGGCACAGACTTACACGCCTTCGAGGGGCGTCAGCCATTCTTCAGTTTTCCGCGCATTCTGGGCCACGAACTCGCCGTCGAGATTGTCGAATGCCCCAACAACCCTGGCGCGCTCTCGCCCGGCGACCGATGCGCCGTCGAGCCTTATCTGACCTGCGGCCACTGTCACGCCTGCAAACTGGGCCGGACCAATTGCTGCGAGCATTTGGAAGTATTCGGCGTGCATAGGGATGGTGGCATGCGGGAATTTATGTACGTGCCTGTGGACCGCCTCTATAAATCGAACGAGCTCACATTCGATCAGCTTGCCCTGGTTGAGCCGCTCGGCATCGGCGCCCACGCTGTGATACGGAGCGGGCTAGCTCCTGGGGAAACGGCGCTCGTGGTCGGTGGCGGTCCAATCGGCCTCGCGGTTGCCCAGTTTGCTCGGGCCACCGGCGCTCAGGTTCACATGCTTGAGATTAACCCCTCGCGCCGCGCCTTGATCTCCCGGCTCGACTTTCCAGTCCGGGCCAATCCCGACGCCCCTTTGGCCGACGTCGTGTTTGACGCCACTGGAAACCCTCAATCCATGGCGCGAAGCGTCGGTTGGGTGGCTCACGCGGGCCGGTTGGTGTTTGTCGGTTTGGTAGAGGGCACGGTGGCAATCGAGGACCCCCTCTTCCATCGGCGTGAGATCACCCTCTTCGCCTCCCGCAACAGCGCAGGCGAGTTCCCAAGGATCATCGCGCTCATCGAGCGTGGACAGATTGACACTTCGTCCTGGATCACCCACCGGATGACTCTCGAGGAGGTCCCCGAGCTTTTCCCGCAAGTTTTCCGCGATCCCACGTGCTTCAAAGCAATGGTCGAGGTGAACGGCCCCCCGGTTCTGGACGCTCATCGCGATGGTCCTCGAAGCACGCGGGACACCTCCAGAGAGCCCGGCTTCCAGTAAGCGTGGTGAGGTTGCCACTCACGGCCAGCCGCAGCCGGTCGTTAGTTCTTCTTCCGGGCCGCCACGGGGGCAATGTGAGTGATAGTGATGCTCCCGCCGCTCCGCGTGCCCGTCACCTTCACGTGTTCGCCGGCGTATTGGCGGAGGGCCGCGAAATTCTGGTTAGCAATCTTCACCGCTCGTCCGCCGGTAACAAAAACAAATTTGGCGCCGCCCTTGACGCAGGACATCGTGCACTGATGCATATTACCGGACATCATATGCTTGGCTCGGCACATCGAGTCGCTGATACTCCCGTAATAGACATGTTGCGTGCCAGCCGCCAGAGCCTTTCGCGGAAGGAAAATCCCCACCGTCAATACCAGCAAAGTCAAGGGAAGACACGTCTTTCTCTTCATAGGAAGACCCTCCGTTGCGAATTTTGAGCTACCCTGTAGCCTCTCATTTTATCACGGCCCGCACGGCTCAATGGGCTGAGCGCGTATGCGCAGTCTCCACCACTCTCCGCGAATTGACAGGCCGCGGGGCGTCTGTTAAAGTGGATACCTGTGGGAAAATGCACAACATGGTAGGCGGCGAGCACTGCGACCCGCGTTGGCATGGGCGCTGTCGCTCATGATGAGTAGTTGTGCTGTCCGTCAAATAAGTCACCTCCCGCCTTCCCCTCCGCCCGGAACTCTGCTTAGCGCGACGGTCAGCGACCTGGTTCAGGACGTTAATGACTGGAGCGCGAAAATTGACACCCTCCAGGCGGTCGTTCAGTTCCAAGCCACGGCGCTGTTGCAACAAGCAGGGCTGGAGAAACAGTATCACGAAATTCGCGGATATATCCTTCTGAAGAAGCCCGCGCAAATCCGCATCCAAGGGGAAGCGCCGGTGGTTGGGACGGAAATCTTCGACATGGTTTCTGACGGCCGGCAATTTCGGCTCTCGATTCCTCCTAAAAACCGCTTTATCGAAGGCCAGGATGATTACCGAGGTCCGGAGCCCGGCGGATTCGAGAACCTGCGCCCGCAGCATATCTTGGAGGCGTTGCTCATCGCGCCGATCAACCCGAATGCACAGTATTTTGTTGAGCAGGTGGAGCGTCATGCGCGATTGTACTACGTCCTGACAGTGGTCGAGCCGGAGGGACCCGGCAGGCTGAGGCTGCGCCGGAGAATTTGGTTTGATCGGACGGACCTGCGAGTGAGCCGGGTCGAAATTTTCGGGGCGCGTGGAAAGTTGGAAGAGGACGCGCGTTATTCAGGCTACGGCGATTTCCAGGGAGTCTCCTATCCCTCGCAGATCGTGTTATCACGGCCGGAAGAAGGATACAT
>JAJYNF010000227.1 GCA_021786455.1 Acidobacteriota bacterium | reverse complement strand
CGATCTTATTCGCAAGCCTCTGGAAAAGGGCGTTTCCATCGTTCGCGAATACACTATCCGCAATACCAACCGCACCATCGGAGCGCGCGCTGCGGGCGAAGTGGCGCTTTGGCGCGGCAATCGCGGGCTCCAGGGCGCAACAGCGGAGTTCCGCTTCACCGGCAGCGCCGGACAGAGCTTTGGAGCCTTCCTCACCGACGGCCTGCGCCTGGTGCTCGAGGGCGAGGCCAACGATTACGTCGGCAAGGGCATGGGCGGCGGCGAGGTGATTATCCGCCCGCCGCGATCGTCCGAGTTTGCGACGCATGAAAACACCATCATGGGTAACGCCGTGCTCTATGGGGCGACAGCGGGCCGACTCTTCGCTGCCGGTCGCGCGGGCGAACGCTTCTGCGTGCGGAACTCCGGCGCGACTGCCGTTGTGGAAGGTGTCGGTGACCACGGCTGCGAATACATGACCGGAGGCGTGGCTGTCATTTTGGGCGAGACGGGCCGCAACTTCGGCGCCGGCATGACCAACGGCATCGCCTACGTTTACGACCTCGCCGGCCGCTTTGAGCATCGCTATAATCCCGAACTGGTTCGCATCGAGCGTCTTGGTGATGCGGAGGATTCCCACTTCCTACGCCGCCTGGTCTTGAACCACGCCGAAAAGACCGGCAGCCCGCGCGCTTGGGACCTTTTGGAAAACTGGTCGCTGAATTTGATGTACTTCTGGAAAGTTGAGCCTCGCTCGAAAGCCAAACCGCAATCGCCGCAGGAAATCTCCACCGCCTCCGTTGAACCCGCAAGAGTCTAGCCCCGCTCAGCGTCTTTGGATTCGCACTTCATGTCACGGCTCAACAGACGACGCCACGCTCGCCCTCAAGAGGGCGGCAAAAAAATTTTCAGAACCCCTTGCCCCCCCGAGAGTTAGTCTCTGGTCATCTACGGGGCCCCACATAACCGATGACGAACTGGGTTGGCCCCGAGAGGAGGTGAGCTATGATAGGCGAGAAGACGAAGATGTTGGCGGCCTTGGTAGCGGCGGCGGCGGCGTTGGCGTTGGCGGGCGGCAGCCGGATGGCCTTCGGCCAGTCGGGCGTCTGCTGCAACAACACGGTATCCCAGCCGATCACCTGCCAGGGGCCAGGCTGCAGCGAAGGAGTGTCAATCGTCATCTGCCAAAACGAGGGTTACGGTGATGGCAGCCTGTACCAGTCGGTCGTCGAATACTGCTGCAGTAGCCCCGCGACGACCCTTGTGAATCCCAGCGGCGTTTGTCAGGTCGGGGGCGACGTAGCCAGTAGGCAGCAGAGCCTTGCCTCCGGCGAGGTGCTGCGGGTCTGGGTGCGAAACTGCCACGGTCGGTACGTGCTGCTGAGGCTGCCCGTCGCCACCTGAGCTACGCGACGAGCACTCGCCGGCCCGCCCGGTCGGAGGGCCTCCCGGGCGGTCAAGAAGGAGGTGTGAGGAGATGTTCGCGATGAGACGGGGGGCAGGTTCGCTCGCGGTGGCCGCGCTGGCCGCGGCGGTGTTTTTCTGTCCGCAAAACCGTGGGTGGGCACAGGAGGCCGCGCACGCCTCTAAGCCTCAACACACAGCGCCAATTTACGACCTATTCAGGACTGACACGACGCACTTCTCCGCTCCGCCGCCCACCGTGGCGCCTTGGGGCTACAAGTGCGACGCCGACGCCAACATGTACGTCACCTATGGGAGCTCGCTGGCAATCCTGAACGAGCCCGGGGCCATCGGCGAGCTTCCCATTTCCAAGATCTCGGTTTCGTCCAAGGAGGTGCACGAGTATCCTGTGCCGCGCGTCGCCGGGTATCAGCGCTTGGGCCTTCTCAGTTTCGACGTAACCCCGGGTGGAAGTGTATACGCACTGCTCGCCACTGGCCGCAAAGACTCGGCGGGGAAAATGCGGCCTGTGTTCCTCATTGTCAAGTACAACGACGACGGGACCGTGGACTCCTACTTCAAGGTCGGCAAGATGCTCGGCAAGCGCATCCAGCCGCTGCGGATGACCGTGTTTGCCGACGGAGACTTCTTGCTTTCCGGCACGACCTACTTGACCCGTGCCCAGATCGAAGAAGGGGTCCCGCTCTCCACCTTCGCGGGCATCTTCGACCGGCAAGGGACGTTCATCGCGCCCCTGAAACTCGGACACGCGACGATTGGTCCAGCAAAGTCGGGACCGGCAGAGACGGGTAAGTCAGAGCGGAGTAAGGCTCCGAAAGCGACGGTCAAAAACGGTAACGCAAAGCAGTGGCCGCAGGGCGTGACGGACAAGGGCAATCCGGTTGGGCTTGAGAGCAGCACGCTCTCATTCAGCTCGCAAGACGGCAACGTTTATGTGCTGCAAGGCACGAGCCTGGCGACGCTCTACGTTGTCTCGCCGACGGGCGAGGTCTTGCGGCGGTATGTGCTCAAGCCGCCCGAGCCCGGCCTGAGCCCCCTTCAAATGGCGCCGGCCGGCGTGGGATACCTCTTCATATACTATGGTCGCGTCAATGTCTCGGTTACGAAAGAACACCCCGCAAAGCCAGACTACATCACAGTGCTGAACGCCGGGACAGGTAAAATGACTTCGGTTTACCGCCTTGACGGAAAGCGAATCGGCAGGGAGCTCCCCGCCTGCGCCGACTCTCCCGACGACTTCCTCTTCCTGGGCACGAGCAAACACAACCACCTTGAGGTCACCCGGTACGCCGCGCAATAGCCGCCCGCAAAGGGGCAGTTCCGCCGCAGGTTTCCACCAAACCCCTCGATCCCGCAGAGCGTAGTTGTCCGGCATCACCGAGAGACTACCGCCGAAGCTGGAAGTGAAGCGACGAAGGTTGCGTTCGCGCTTTGGTCGGACTTTTTGGCCGCTCTATGCTGACATCCAGTGACATAACACGACCGTGCTCCACATTAAAGTATTGACATGAGATGTATCGTAAGCTATATTTTAAGTGTGCTTTTAGACTGGAATCAGGGAGGATGCCATGGAGCAAACCAGATGCGGTTCGTGGGCTGGGGCACGATTTGGGTTCTGGCGTGGAATGTGTTCCGAGGAGGGATTTATGCGAAGAGGAAGAGGCTGGTGGGGCGGTTGGGACTTGTCCGGCATGGGCCCGTGGGGCCGCTGGTCGAGGTTTTTCGACACGGGCGAAGTGAGGCTGGCGCTGCTGTCATTGCTCGGAAGCGGGCCGAAGCACGGCTATCAACTCATCAAAGACCTGGAAGAGCGGTCGAACGGGATGTACCGCGCGAGCGCGGGGGCGGTTTATCCCAATCTTCAGCAGCTCGAAGATGAGGGCTTGGTGACTTCGGAGACGAAAGACGGCAAGCGCGTTTATACGCTGACGGACGCCGGACGCGCCGACCTCGAACGCGAAAAAGATCGCGTGGCCCAGATTTGGAACCGTGCGGAAAAGTGGAGCGTGTGGGCGCCGGGTGGCGGGCCCGAGGTTGCGATGGTGGCCACCACGGGTTTTATGGTGGTGAAGGCTGCGATATCCGCAGCGAAGCGCGCGGGCGCCGACGCCGAATTTGCGACCAAAATTCGAGACATTCTGGATCGCGCCCGACGCGAAATTGAAGCGCTCAAGCCCGAGCCGTAATTGCTACTGTTGGCAGGGGCGAATGCCGGCTGAAGGCCGAACCTTCCGCAGCTTCAAGGGGGAATCATGCCGTTTTGATTTCGTGCTGATAGGTGACCTTAGCCTTGATGGAATTGGAGATGAAGCAATTCTCCTTGACCTTGCTCAGCGCCTCCTCGGCGGCCGCGAATTGGTCCTGAGACTTCAAGGTGATTGTGGCGCGCACGTCCACCTGGGTGATCTGGTATTTTCCTTCGACGTTTTCGAGCAAGCCCTCGGCCGTGGATTCGTAGGCGGTGAATTCGACTTTGCGGGCGCCGGCCAGAGCCTGAAACGTGGTCGCTAAGCAGGAATTGACCGAGGCCACGAGCAAATCCTCCGGCCCCCAGACGTCCGGATGCCCGCGAAACTCAGGCGGCGCGCCGCTGGGAAGATCGGGATGTCCCGCAGCCTGGATGAGCACGCGGCCGGGCGACTGCCATACGGCATGGTTGTCGTAGTGAAAGCTTTTGTACACTTTTTTTACGTCCAAGTTCGCCTCCGGGATTTCTTACTTTGGCTTCACGGCGGTCCGCGCAACCAGCGATCAGCCTAACATATTCCTCGCCGGCCGCGGCGGTTCGTAATATCTTAGAACGGAACGGATCAGCCGGGTGCGGAGGAACGCTTCGTGGAGGCCATTACATGCGAAAGACCATCCGCTTCAGGAAGACGACGCGGCGAGAAGTGCTCAAAGAATTCGCCGGCGCGGCGATGGCGAGCCAGCTTGCCGCGCACGGCGATGTCGAAGCCAAGGCCATAGATTCGATGCCGAGCGCGCCTCCGCCGGTCGGAGTGACGCTCGAGGACTCAAAACTTCGCGTTACGTTCGATCCAACTTCTGGCGCGCTGACGAGTTTGGTCAACAAACAGTCGGGCTGGGTAATTCAGCGCCGGCCTGAGTTGGGGATTTCTTTTCGGATGCAGGCGCCGCTTCGCGGCCGGCATGACAACTTCATCCTCGGGCAAGAGCAGCGCGCAGCCAGGGTAGAGAAGAGCGGCAACCAAATCCACCTCGAATGGCATAATTTGATCAGCCAACACGCCGGAGTACTGCCGATGGCCTTCGCGGCCACGGTCACTCTCTCAGGCGGCGCGCTGACGTTCGAGGCGTCGCTATACAACCGTTCCGATCTCGTCGTGAATACGGTCGAATATCCGTATCTTGGCGACCTGAGCGCGCCCTCGCCCGAGACGAAGATGTGGCGCCGACACATGTGGTATGGGAATCTGCAATCGCAGGAAATCCATCCTCATTTCCGCAATGACAAAGGCTATTGGGGCGATCTGTGTCCGCTCGAGACCGCCGGCTCCGAGCGCAGTCTCTTTTGCCTCATTCAATCGGAGGGGCAGGGGTTTTACGTTCAGGTCAACGACACTGAAGCGGCCTACCTGGTGCAATACACGTTCGAACAGAAGCCGGGCGACCTGAATTCAATCACCGACCTCGTTCCGGAAGAAGCGGTGATTTCCAACCATCCCGTTCATCTTGAATTCCGAACGACGCATTTTCTTTTTACGCCGCCGAACTCCGAGGCGAAGCTGACGCCGATTGTCTTTCGTTGTTACCCAGGGGACTGGCAGGCAGGCGTGGACCTTTACAAAACCTGGCGGAAAACGTGGTTCCACCAGCGTCCCATCCCGGGCTGGGCCCAAGAGGTTCATTCCTGGCAGCAGATTCAGCTCAATTCGCCCGAGGATTCCCTTCGTTACTCGTATCGCGACCTGGTAAAAATCGGCGATGACTGCGCAGCGAACGGCGTGAGGGCGATCCAAGTCGTCGGCTGGAATCGCGGCGGCCAGGACCGCGGCAATCCGTCGCTGGACACCGACCCGCGGCTGGGAACCTGGCAGGAGCTCGATGACGCCATTCGGCAAATTCAGGCGAAGGGCGTCAAGGTGGTGCTTTTTGGCAAATTCAAATGGGCGGACATGACGACGGAGTGGTACCGCCGCGACCTCCACAAATACGACATCGTAGATCCCTACGGTATCCCTTACCAGGGCGCTGGCTACAACTATGACACGCCTGAGCAACTGGCTGGCATCAATACTCGCCGCTTTGGAATCATGTGCTTCGTGGACCGCGCGTACCTTCAGGTCGCGGCGAACGAGTTCAAGAAAGTCGTTGCTCTTAAGCCAGCGGGCTTTCTCTACGATGAGGTCTGCTCACATGGTCCCGCGCTTTACTGCTTTGCGCCTGATCACGGGCATGTTGTCCCTTCGTTTGTTTACGCGGGCGATATACCGATGGGTGAGGTGTTGGACACGGACACGCATCACGACCCGGACTTTCTCTTTGCCGGAGAAGCACCAGAAGACATCGTGATTCAGCGATACCCGTTGTCTTACTTCCGCATCGGCGACGGGCACACTCCTGTTTGCCGTTATATTGACCCGCAGGCTCCGCTGATGGTGGCGGTGACGGGTTTTGACGACCGCGAAATGCTGAATCGAATTCTGATGTATCGCTATATCATCAGCTACGAACCTTACAATTTCAAAGGCCGGCTTGGCGATTTTCCCCTGACGCTCGCATACGGGAGGAAAATTGACGCTCTTCGCCAGCGCTACAAGCGCTGGCTGTGGGATAGCGAATACCGCGACACCTTGGGCGCCAAGGTTACCGTGGGCGGCGCACCGCACCGGCTCTATTCCGTGTTCCAGACGGCAGCCGGGGAGCGTGCCGTGGTCGTGGTGAATCAAGAACCGGACCGGGAGATTCAGGCTAGAGTCGAGATACCGGAGCCACGCGAGCTGGCGGTTGTGAGCCCCGAAGAGCCGGACGAGCGACCCACGGCGGGCGCGATGGCAATTCCTGCCCGCTCCGCGGCCGTGGTGATCGAGCGGAAATCGACTCGGTCGCGTTGAATTGATTCTGAAATGGCGACGCCTTGCCAGGCAAGCACCAGGTCGTCGCTTTGCCTGAGCTGCATAGCCCGCGTAAAAACCCTCACGATGCGCCTCTACTGCAAGGGAATGCGTTCGGGCCGGCGGGTTTTGGTATAATTCAGACGTAAGGGCTCGGGGCTGCGTTTCACTGGAGCAGCGGGGAAGCAAGCGGTTGTTTACCCGGGGACAGTCCGTTTCTAAAATTACCCGCTCGCAACCGAACGGCCCGCTGTGATTGTAGGTTATCCGGTGGCGCAGACGCGACTTAGGTTATCGAGCCGCGCCGAGGCGGGGGCTTAGAATAAATTCGGGGGATCCAATGGGAATCAGCGAACTTGCCGTCAAAGAAGCTGAAGCCACTCCGCGGGAAAAAGTCGTCAACGACATGAGCATTCAGGTGGCTACGGTCAATGGCTCCGGCAGTCAGACCGCCAACACCGTGCTCTTGCGGGCCATTTTCCAAATGGGCATTCCGGTTTCCGGCAAGAACATGTTCCCTTCCAACATTGCCGGGCTGCCGACCTGGTTCACCGTGCGGGCTTCCAAGTACGGTTACATCGGGCGGAAAAAAGAGATTGATTTTTTGGTGGCCATGAATCCGGAAACCGCCGAAGAAGACGTGCGGGGCCTGGATGCCGGCGCGAGCGTCGTTTATGACGAAAAGCTGCATCTCGACCGCCTGCGCCAGGATCTGATTTTTTACCCTGTCCCCTTCGACCCACTGGTGACGCCCGTGTGTCCCAATGCCAAGTTGCGCAAGCTGGTGCGCAACATGATTTACGATGGCGTGCTGGCCAAGCTGCTGGGCATTCCGATGGAAGAGATTCACATCGCGCTCAAAAAGCAGTTCAAAAAGAAAGCAAGCGCCGTGGACCTGAACTTTAAGGCTGCGCAAGTGGGTTACGAATACACCGAACAGCATTTGCCGAAGCGGGGCCGCTTCTGGCTGGAGCGCATGGACCGGACGGGGGGCAAGATCATCATTGACGGCAATTCGGCGGCGGCGCTTGGGGCGCTATTCGCCGGCGTGACCGTCTGCACGTGGTATCCGATCACTCCTTCGTCGTCGCTCGCCGAGGCGCTAACCGATTATTTGCGGCGCTATCGGATGGATCCCGAAACGGGCAAAGCCACCTTCGCCATCGTTCAAGGCGAGGACGAACTCGCTTCGCTCGGCATGGCAATCGGAGCCGGCTGGGCGGGCGCCCGCGCCATGACCGCCACATCGGGCCCAGGTATCTCTTTGATGTCGGAGTTTGCCGGCCTCGCTTATTACGTTGAAGTGCCCGTCGTAATTTTCGACGTCCAGCGCGTCGGCCCCTCGACCGGCCTGCCGACGCGCACGGCTCAGGGCGACATCCTGAAAAACGCCGTGCTCTCCCACGGTGACACTCGGCACATTCTGTTGATCCCCGGCTCGGTGGAAGAATGCTTTTCGATGGGCGTGGAGGCTTTCGACATCGCGGAAGAATTCCAGACACCCGTTTTCGTCATGACTGATCTCGACCTGGGAATGAACAACTGGATGGCCGATCCTTTTCCATATCCCGAAAAGCCCATGGTGCGGGGCAAAGTGCTGACCGCCGAAGACCTCGAGCGGCTGGGCGGTTTTGAGCGTTACGGTGACGTGGACGGCGACGGCGTCGGATATCGGACTCTTCCGGGCATGAAACATCCGAAGGCCGCCTATTTCGCCCGAGGCTCCGGCCACAACGCCAAGGCGCAGTACAGCGAGCGGCCGGAAGATTACGTCGCCAACATGGATCGCCTGGCGAAGAAACTTGAAACCGCGCGCCGCCGCGTTCCCAAGCCCGAAATCACCGGCGCCCCCGACGCCGAGATCGGTATCATCGCCTATGGCAGCAGCCACTGCGCCCTCGTGGAAGCCCTGGATCAACTGAAGCAGGAAAATGGGATTGAGGCGGGCTACTGCCGCGTGCGCGCTTATCCCTTCACGCAGGAAGTTTTCGAGTTTATCCGCCGGCATCAGCGGGTTTACCTCGTCGAGCAGAACCGCGACGCGCAGATGAAGTCGTTGTTGCGGATGGAGGTGGAGGCGAGCGAGGTGGGCAAGCTTCGCAGCGTGCTGCACTATACCGGCTTGCCGATTGATGCTCGCAGCGTCACAGACTCCATCGTTTCCCAGGAGGGGCAAAACTGACATGGCTACTACAACGGTCCCACCGGCGCCGGCGAAGAAGATCAATCGGATTGGGCTCGAGCGTGCGGATTACAAAGGCGCGGCGAGCACGCTTTGCGCCGGCTGCGGCCACAACGCCATCTCGGAGCGCATCATCGAAGCCTGCTACGAACTGGGCGTCGAGCCGCACCGCGTCATCAAGCTGAGCGGCATCGGCTGCTCATCCAAAAGCCCGGCGTATTTTCTCTCCACTTCTCACGGCTTCAACGCCGTCCACGGGCGCATGCCGTCGGTGGCCTCGGGAGCCATGTTCGCCAACCGCCACCTGATCGCCCTTGGCGTTTCCGGCGACGGCGACTCGGCCTCGATCGGCGTCGGTCAGT
>JAJYNF010000014.1 GCA_021786455.1 Acidobacteriota bacterium | reverse complement strand
GCAACTGCTAACGCAAACTCAGGTTCTCCACAAGGTCTGTAGTTTTGCCGTTCAAACCTCGAGCCGCAGAGTTTCCAACGGTCGCACTAAATCAGCATAAAACCATATTGTGTCGTATATTCTGTACGAAACTAATTAACTTAAACGCGAAAGCGCCTTAAAAAGGCGCTCTATGCGAGAGCTCCTTTTCACCCGGCGGATGGCGGCTTGGATGGTTGCCGCGGTCCTCGTCGGATTCAGCCATCCCGCTCGAGCGCGCGCCGGCTGGTTCGAGCAGGTTGCCCAAATTCAGGCCGAGCAACCGCACTGGATCACGCCGCTCGTTACCGTCACGCCGCTGCTGGAGGAAGAGTATCGCTTCGACGTGGATCTCGAAGCCGTTCCCTACGGCCGAAGCGTCGCTGCCTACGGCGCCGGCAAAGGATTGGAGCTGGTCCCCGCGCGCCGCGTCGAAGTGACGGCTGACGGGTGTGTTTTTTTCAGGCCTTGCCTTAGAATAGCTGGAGAGACGCCTGGATGCGCGTTCAACCGAATGAGACCGGAAGCCGAGTGATCCGAGCGGCGCTCGTGGCGACGCTTTTGCTGGTGATTGCGGAGTTCGTCGCTGGCATTCTAGGCCACAGCCTGGCGCTCATTAGCGATGCTTGGCACAACTTAGGCGACGTGCCGGCGTTGGCCTTTTCGTCCTTGGCGCTTCACTTTGGGCAAAAGCCGCCCGACGAGCTCCGAACTTACGGTTACCAGCGCGCCGGGGTTCTGGCGGGATTTGTCAACTCTCTCATTTTGCTTGGGGTCGCCGTTTACGTTTGCGTCGAGGGCTATGCGCGGGTGATCCATCCGCAGCCGGTCGCCTCGGGGGTGATGCTGGTCGTCGGGGTAGTGGCGCTGGCGGTCAACGGAGGCGTCTCACTTGCGTTGTCACGCCAGCAGAGTGATCTAAACCTCCGCTCGGTTTTCATTCATTACGTGGGCGATTCCCTTTCGGACGTCGGTATTATTGCGAGCGCCGTGCTGATCCGGCTTACTGGCCAACGGATCCTTGATCCCATCGCGGCCTTTCTCATCGCAGGCATGATCCTCTGGGGCGCTGTCGGCATCATTGGCGAAAGTGGCAGCATCCTGCTTGAAAGCCTGCCGCGCGGCATGGATCTGGAACGGGTGGCGCGGGCCATGCTCGCAGTTCCTGGCGTGCGCGGCGTGCACGACGTTCACATCTGGAGTCTCGGATCGGATTCCCACGCGCTCTCCTGCCACATTCATATCCTGGATATGCCGACCTCCGAAAGCGAGCGCATCGCCCACCGCGTTCGGGAGGTGCTGGCGGCCGAGTTCGGCATTATGCATACCACCATCCAGTTCGAGCATACCCACCAGGCTGGAGCGTTCCATCCGTATATGCCCGAACCGGCGGGTAAAAAAGCTAACACTTAGCTCGACCTGGGGAAGGTTCGACGACACTCGTTTTCCCTGCCGTCGGCCCCAGCACAGCAAAAAGTATGGGTCGCGGATTGGCGCGCCAGTTCGAGCGGCCGCGATGTTTCGCATTCTTCAAGAGGTTGGAAAGGTCCGGATCAGGCGTTGCTTCCTCGGCGAAAGTTCAGGGCTCGAAGGGTTCTCGACGCGATCAATGGGCCTGCGCAAAGTTGCTCTCGCGAACTTGCGTGGGGGCGACCAGCACGGCAAGGCGATGAAGGTCAAAATACTTGTAAAGGTCCAAACAAAACAACTCTGGCGCCTCACCAAATTTGATGGGCTTGGAGTAAACAGTGTCCAAGCTTTTAATCCCTCCCCGAATGTCAATTTTCTCAAACAGCTTCGGCTCCAGCGCCCCCGCCACGAGCGCCACGAGTTGGCTCCGCATCCCCTGGGTTTCGAGGAACAGCTTCGACGGGTGATAGCACGATTGGGCCCACCGAGCGACTGCTATCACTTGAGCGGCCTCGAGGCCCACGGGCCGCTTGCCGATGGCTTCCAGCATTTCGGCAAAATTCGTCAGATTGATTCGAGGCTGAGGCGAGGCATCACCGAAAAAGAGAGGATTGAGCGCTATTACCTGAACGTCCCGGCCAAGTAAAAATGCCACCTGGGGAACCCGAGCGGCTTTCGCCCGGGTTTCATCCATCCTTCCGTGATCGTCCAGCACGATCGTAAGCGGGGTGGCTCGGGGAGCGTCCATGGACTTCAGCCAAATGCCCGTGGCGCTCAGACCGTTGCTCATATCGAAGCGATAAGAGAGTGAGGCAAGCTGATTGTGCATCGTGTCGGCGAGGCGCCAAGGACGCTGCACGTGGACAGGACGGTAGCGGACGATTTGGCGGAGCTTTGCGCGTTCGGTCGCGGCCCAAGCGCTTCGAGCGTTTCCTATAGGGATCGGCGGACGCTGGATTCTCCGGGCCATTTGGCGGGCCAAGCTAAGGATCGTCAAATTATCCTTGGGCACACCGACCACAAGCTGGCGGTAGGTTTTGATATCCGGCCCTACTGGAGTTTCGCGGTCGGACACGTGCAAGCCGAAGTTCTGGTCAAAAAACCGATAAGCATGTTGACGATTATCCACACCGTAGTTGTGAGCGGAAATGTGGGTGTCTTCGTGAAATTGGAAAAGGGAAGCTTTGCCATAGAGCTGATAAAATCGTCGAATCGGGTCGTAGATTTCCGGCTTAACCAGGGGTCCGCGAAAACAACAATCATCTTCAGCGTTCGTGATAATGAGCGCGGGACGCGGAGCAAGCAGGGCTGTAAGCGTTGAGTAATCCTGGCCGACGAGAAAATCGGACTCGTTCTGCTCGAAGTCGCCGGGCTCTCCGGGCAATCGCTCCGCGCGGCCAATGAGCGAGGTGTATCCCGCCACGGGAATAGCCACTCTCACCCGCGGGTCGAGCGAGCTCAAGACGATTGTTTGCCACCCTCCGCCTGAAAGGCCCGTCATGCCGATGCGATTCGGGTCAACTTGCGGGTCTTGAGCAAGATAATCGAGACCCCGCCGCATGGCCAGATAGAACAGGCCGACGCCGCTCGTTCCGGCGAGGTCCAGTTGCGCGCCATACCAGTGGCTATTGCCGGGAGCGCGCAGCTCGCCCATATCCAACCACTCGAGATTTAGGGCAATCACGCCCCGCAAAGCCTGGTTGATGCAAAGCTTCTGCTCGAACTCCTCCGCCTTGCCGACCGGAAAGTGGCCCATGGCGTCGAGAACTGCTGGTGCCCTGCCACGCAAATGAGCCGGTTCATACATCAGAGCCGTGGAATAGAAGTTCGGAACGATTTCGTATTGAAGCTTGTGGATGACGTAACCGCGGCCGGGAATTTCTCCTACTTCCCGGAATTGAGGCGCGGAATCCACCCAAGCGCGCGGCCAGCCATGGTAAATCACCCGCAAGACTCGGCTGCGAATCTGCTTTTCCTCAGCGGTCCATTGAGCTGCCGAGGTCGGGTCCGGGAGGCGTGGCGCCCGTTTGAGCAAGTACTCTTGGAGTTGATCCGCGACCACATCGGGCGTCTCAAGGTTTTGTCGGAAGATGGGGCGAAGCTGCTCCGCCGTGCTCTGCGCAAGAGCTACGGCGACACTCGACGCTATGAAAACGCCTGTGATCAAAATAAGATTACAGAATGAGCGTGGATTCATCGCTAACCTCGGGTTCATTTTGCAGGCTGGCGGGCAGGTGGCAGTTCGCTTCTTCTCTCGCCATTAGAATCTCCGTCTGCCTCGTGGGCCTGCTCTTTAAGATCATCCCCACGCTGCACTGCAAACGACGAGCCCGCTAATATAACTCTGAGGGTGCGGAAACGGGCGATTTTTGATCAGCACAATACCCACGCATTCCCGGCCTTTGCAAAGCCTCCTCTGGGCACGCCCTACGGCGCGCGCGACACGAGGCGCGGTTCTATGGTAAAAGCGTTAGCACGATGGGTGTAAAACTGACGCTTGCGTCCGAGCTGAAGTACCTGAAAGGCGTCGGCCCGAAGCGAGCCGAGCTATTGGCCACGCGCGGCCTTTTAACCGTCGAGGACCTTCTTTACTACACCCCTTTCCGCTACGAAGACCGAACGCGCCTCACGGCGGTCCGCGACCTGCTGCCAGGGCAGACGGCGACGATCCTGGTTCGAGTGCTGACGGCGGGCCTTACGCGCACTCGGAAGGGGCTTTACATTTACGATCTCGCCGCCGTGGACGCGAGCCGCGTCGGTGGGCAGGGGATGATTCGCTGTAAGTGGTTCAACGCGGCTTATCTCGAGCGCAGCAAGATTTTCCGGCCGGGCCAGCGCGTTTTTTTCTACGGCAAAGTCGAGCGCGACCCTTTCGGCACCGGCAATCTCCAGATGATTCAGCCTCAGTTCGAGATTTTGCCGGAGTCCGAGGCCGGGCAGGCGAACTCGCTCGAAGTCGGGCGCGTCGTGCCCATCTACGAAGCCATTGGGAAAATCGGCACACGAGTTTTGCGGCGGCTGATATGGACCGTTCTCGAACAGGTCAACGGCGAAATTCCGGATCACCTTCCCGGTTCTGTGCGAGTCAAAAACCGCCTCATGGATTCCTCCAAAGCTCTTCGCCTGACACACTTTCCCGACCCACAGCAGCCGCTCGATGAAATGGTTCGATTTCGCGCGCCCGCGCAGGTGCGGCTGATCTTCGAAGAATTTTTTCACGTAGGCGCGGGGCTCGTCCTTAAACGCCGGCAGGCCAAGGCGCAGCCAGGGATCGAATTCGCCGTCACGCCGGATGCGCGCGAGGCCATCAAGAAAATTCTGCCGTTCCATCCTACGGCGGCACAGAAGCGAGTGCTCAAGGAAATCGTGGACGACATGTGCTCGCCCCGACCGATGAACCGTTTGCTACAGGGCGACGTGGGCTCGGGCAAAACGATCGTCGCGCTTCAGGCGGCAATTCTCGCCATGGTCAACCGCGCGCAAGTGGCGTTGATGGCACCGACGGAAATTCTGGCTACCCAGCATTATCTCTACATCAAGCAGTTGCTGGCTCCATTACCTTTTACCGCGGATTTGCTCATCAGCGGGCGCAAAGCGTCGGAGAAGAGCGAATTGAAACAGCGCCTAGCAAGCGGCGAATTGAATCTCGTCGTCGGGACGCACGCGCTGATTGAAAGCGACGTGCAATTCTCGAAGCTCGGATTGGTCATCGTGGATGAGCAGCATCGCTTCGGCGTGATCGAGCGTTTTCGGCTGATTTCAAAGGGCGCCTCGCCCGACGTGCTGGTGATGACGGCGACGCCGATTCCTCGCACCCTGGCCCTCACGCTCTACGGGGATCTCGACTTTTCCGTGATTGACCAGTTGCCGCCCAATCGCTCGCCTATCGAAACGCTCCGACTGGGTGAAGCTGAACGCGAGACAGTGTTTGAAATGGTCCGCTCCAGAATCCGGCAGGGCGACCAGGCTTATGTGGTCTATCCAGTGATCGAGGAATCGGAAAAATCTGACCTGCGGCCGGCGGTCAAAATGTATCAGCATCTGGCGACCAATGTTTTTCCGGAATTCCGCGTTGGCTTGCTTCACGGCCGCTTGCCCAGCGCGGAAAAAGAAGAGGTGATGCTGCGATTCAAGCGTGGCGAAGTCCAAATTCTAATTTCAACGACGGTAGTGGAGGTAGGCGTGGATGTTCCGAACGCGACCGTCATGCTCATCGAGCACGCCGACCGGTTTGGTTTGGCGCAACTCCATCAGCTTCGCGGGCGGATCGGGCGCGGCCGGAAGAAATCGCTCTGTCTGCTTCTGGCCGGCGACGCGCCCAACGAGATCGCCGAAGAGCGGCTCCGGACCATGACGGAAACCACGGACGGTTTCCGCATCGCCGAAATTGACCTTAAATTGCGCGGGCCGGGCGAATTCTTCGGAACACGACAATCGGGCATTCCAGCGTTTCGGATCGGCAACCTGCTGCGTGACCAGGAAATTTTGGAATGGGCCAAACGCGATGCGACGGAATTTATCGAGCATCCCGCCTCACCGGAGGAACTGGACGATTATCTCCGCTTCCTCCACCACGACTGGCCCCGCCGCTACGGCCTGGCCCGCGTGGCGTGAGGCAGTTGAACCACGGGTCCGTCAATTAATGGAACATTCAGGCGCAGGCCGCCTTGTCCGCTCACCGCGGCAAAGGTGCTATCGGGAAGCCCAGGAATACGTTGCTCTCATCCGGCGCCTGTGGTAACAATCTGCCATGCAATCAGTGTGCCCAGCTACCCTCCACGGTCCCTCGCGACGGTCCGGCAGGGAGGACAACAAGCTCCGAGCCGCAGATCGGGCCGCCCACGACTGGTACCAGTTCGTTCTTTCGTTCCCACCTCATCTTGTGCGTGAGTATCTGACGCGATTTGGGATCAAGCCCGGCCAGATCGTTTTAGACCCTTTCTGCGGCACAGGAACTACGCTTGTTGAGTGCAAGAAACTTGGCATTGAGAGCGTTGGAATGGATCCGAACCCGATGGCCTACTTGGCCAGTATGGTGAAGACCGACTGGAAGGTGAATGGTTCTGGACTTCTCAGACATGCGCGAGAAGTTGCCGACCTAACCCTTTCAAGATTGGAATCTCAAGGAATTGATGATTTTCCAACACCTCCTATGTTTCAGATCCGGCGGAAAAACTCCCCAAAGCTGTGCGGCCTGCCCGAGGAGACAGTGGGGCTTCTGCTTTCAAATTCCATCAGCCCGCTGCCCCTTCATAAGACGTTGACCCTGCTCTCTGCGATGGAGGAACTCGAAGACAGCCGGTTCACCAGGCACGAACGGCTGGCCCTCGCGAAGGCGCTGGTGTCCGGTATCAGCAACCTTGAATTCGGGCCGGAGGTTGGCGTGGGCCCGGCCAAGGCCGACGCGCCGGTTGTTGCTCCGTGGCTGCGCCACGTGGAATCGGTTGTTACCGACCTTAGGGCATTGCGGCCCCAAGCTTCCACACCGACGATCGTCCACCGGGCGGACGCCCGGAACCCAGGGGCCGTCCTCAAACCGGAATCGGTGGACGCCGTTATCACTTCGCCGCCGTATCCGAATGAAAAGGAATACACGCGGACAACTCGGTTGGAGTCGGTCCTACTCGGGTTCATTCGGGACAAGTATGACCTTCGAACGCTAAAGAAGAATCTGGTTCGATCCAACACGCGAAATGTCTACAAAGGCGATTCTGACGACGCGGCCGTAGTTGGTAATGCGCAAATCCAGCGGCTAGCTGCCATGATAGAGAGGCGACGCGAGGAGCTAGGAAAGACTTCGGGGTTTGAGCGTCTTTACGCTCGCGTGACCAAACTCTACTTCGGCGGAATGACACGTCACCTCTCAGAACTCCGCGAAATCTTGCGCCCCGGCGCGCGCCTAGCCTATGTCGTTGGAGACCAAGCCTCCTACCTTCGCGTCATGATCCGGACCGGTCAGCTCCTCGCGGAAATCGCGGCCTCCCTCGGCTATGAAGTACTCGCGCTGGATTTGTTCCGCACTCGACTGGCTACGGCGACCCGCGAACAGCTTCGGGAGGAAGTATTGGTGCTGCGATGGCCAGGGTGACCCTACCCTAGGGCCGAAAGGAATTTCATGGGAGAGCAAAACCGTTACTCCGCCATCATTGAAAGAATTTTCTTGGAGAAGTTCAGACCCGACATGCATGAGGTGGAGTTTGAGCGGAGTGATATCGAGAAGGCTGCGAGGACACTGAAGGTCAGGCTACCGAAGAACCTGGGCGACTTGGTTTACAGCTTCCGGTACCGAGTCCCCCTTCCCGACCGCGTTAAATCCACCGCTAGAAAGGGAAAGACCTGGATAATCCGTCCCGCTGGGAAGGCCAGGTACCGATTCGCACTCGTACCTGACAAGCCTATCTCCCCGAACAGTGCGCTTACACTAACCAAGGTTCCCGACTCGACTCCCGGCGTCATCGAGAAATATTCGCTATCGGACGAGCAGGCTTTGCTCGCTAAGGTGCGGTACAACCGGCTGGTGGATATTTTTACTGGGGTCGCTTGCTATTCACTTCAGAATCATCTCCGTACAACGGTCTCAGGCATGGGGCAGGTAGAAACCGATGAGATCTACGTTGGTTTGGACAAGAAAGGTGTTCAGTACGTGTTTCCGGTTCAGGCGAAGGGCGGCAAGGACAAATTGAGCGTTGTTCAGATTGAGCAAGACATGGCGATGTGCAGCGAGAAGTTTCCGTCGCTCGTTTGCCGACCGGTAGGCGCGCAATTCATGCCTAACGAGGTCATCGCCCTCTTCGAGTTCGAGAACGGTGACCCGGGCGTGGCTGTTGCGGCTGAGAAGCACTACAAGCTTGTTCCTCCTGAAGAGGTCACGGAAGAAGACCTCCGAGCCTACCAGCAGCGTACTTCCGACTGACCGCCGACAGGCTCGGAACCTGCCTCGAATGGGGGACCCTTGGGAAGCCTTGTGTGGGTGCTGCGCTCCTGGCCGTATCGTGTGGCGATGCGTATTATTGCGGGGACATATCGTGGGCGGAGGCTGAAGACGCTGAAGGGCGGGAACTTGCGGCCGACGTCGGACCAATTACGCGAAACGCTGTTTGACGTGCTGGGGCCGAGGATCGAGGGAGCAAAATTTCTGGACGCTTACGCCGGCTCGGCAGCGGTGGGCCTGGAGGCAATCAGCCGTGGCGCCGCCGAAGTTGTCTTTATCGAGCATCATCGCGCCGCGAACGAACTGATCCGAGAGAATCTGGCCGCGCTTGCAATCGAATCGGGTTTCCGGCTGATGACCTGCGCGGTGCTGACCGGGCTCGAGCGTCTGGAGAGTCAAGGCTCGCGGTTTGATTTTATTTTTCTCGACCCGCCCTACGACGCGATTCGCGAATACCACCACGCTCTGCGGCAAATCGCGCGGGCAGGTCTGGCGGCTCCGGGGGCGCTTGTGATCGCGGAACATTCGCGCCGCGTAGAGTTGGAAGACGAATACGGCACGCTCCGCCGAACGCGGACGCTGCGGCACGGCGACGCTCAACTGACGTTTTACCGGATGGGGCCACTGTAGGGGCGATTTGTCGAGACGGCTCGGTCGCAGGCTGATGAGGAG
>JAJYNF010000344.1 GCA_021786455.1 Acidobacteriota bacterium | reverse complement strand
TGAGCCGCAAATTCTCCGTTGCGGTCGAAGGCTCTCCGACCTTGGGTAAGGTGGAGAACCAGAGAGTCCATGATCATGTTTCCGGGCCCGGTGTCGAATCCGGTCACCTGCGAAGATCGAGCCTTCGGTGGAATGACCGTGATGTTGGCAATGCCGCCGATATTCAGCGCCACCGTGCCTCGGCGCGGATCGCGCAGCAGCAGATAGTCCACCCAGGGAACGAGTGGCGCTCCTTGTCCGCCGGCGGCCATGTCCAGCTTGCGGAAGTCCGCCACCACCGGCACGCCGGTTCGACGGGCGATGACGGCTGGCTCGCCAATTTGGAGCGTTGAGCGCACGTGCCACGCCCCCTCGCGGCGCGCATCACCTTGATGGAAGATCGTCTGGCCGTGGGAGCCAATCACTGCGATTTCTCTCAGCCGCGTGTGCCCGCGACGGCAAACCTCCAACGCCGCCTGCGCGAAAATTTCTCCCACCACGAAATTAAGCTGGGAAATTTCACCCGCAGCCACCGGCTCTCCCGCAGCCGCCCGCAGAATTCGCCGGCGGACACTTGTCGGATATTCCACGATGGCAAAGTCGAGGAGCTCAAGCGTGGGTGACTGCGCTGGTCCGCCGATGCGCACGAGCGCCGCGTCCACGCCGTCCATAGACGTGCCGGAAATCAACCCAACCGCCAGCCGCGAAGCGCCAACCCTCCCGCGCAAAGAAAGCTCCAACCCAGGAACGTTTAGGAATCTCCTGTCATGGGTGCCTGGCGAAACAGCCAAAAACCTTTCGACATCCCGGGGATCGCGCTCAGCGCTCGGGTTCGTCGGACAAGCCTAATTTGGACAGGCGGTAGCGTAGCGCGTTGCGCGAAAGCCCTAGCAACCGTGCCGCTTGAGACTTATTGCCGCCTGCCCGGCGGACAGCCTCCCGGATGATGTCGTCTTCAAACTGCTCGAGCGTTCGCCCGGGGGGCAACCAAGGATTTTTATCGTCGGCGGAGAGCTGAGGCGGACGTTGCTCGGAACTAGCCGGCGGCGTATCCAGGTGAATATCGCCCACGTCAATTTGGGTGCCTGCTGCCATCACCACGGCCCGTTCGATAATATTTTCGAGCTCACGGACGTTGCCCGGCCAGTGGAACTCCATCAGCCGTTTCAGCGCCGCCGGGGTGATGCCCGAGACCGGCTTTTGCGATTCTCCGGAAAAGCGGGCAACGAAATGGTCCACCAGATAGGGGATGTCTTCCTTATGTTCGCGCAGCGGAGGGATCGAAATCGGCACGACGTTGAGGCGATAGTAGAGGTCTTCGCGGAAGGTTCCCTGCTCGAGCGCGGCGCGCAGGTCCTGGTTGGTGGCGGCGATGATGCGCACATCCACCTTCAGAGTTTTCGTTCCGCCCAAGTGTTCGAATTCGCGCTCTTGTAGCACACGCAGCAGCTTGGCCTGGAGCGCCCCCGGCATGTCGCCAATCTCGTCCAAAAAAATGGTTCCCTGGTCCGCCAGCTCGAACTTGCCCGCTTTGGCCGCCACGGCGCCCGTAAAAGCGCCCTTCTCATACCCGAAGAGTTCGCTTTCCAGCAGATTTTCCGGGATGGCCGTGCAATTGATTTTGACGAAAGGTCCCTGAGCTCGGCGAGAATGCTGATGCAGTGCTCGGGCAATTAAATCCTTTCCGACGCCGCTTTCCCCTCCCAGCAACACCGTGGCGTTCGTCGCCGCCACGCGCTCCACGGCGGCGAGCACTTCCTGCATCTTGGCGCTATGAGCCACGATGTTTTCAAATCGGTATCGCTGCCCCAAAGCTTCCCGCAGTGAGCGATTCTCTTCGCGCAGGCGATGGACGTCGAGCTCCTTGCGAATGACTAGTTTGATCTCTTCCATCGAGAAGGGTTTGAGGATGTAATCGTTGGCGCCCGCTTTCATGGCGTCCACGGCGCTTTCGACCGTGCCGTAGGCGGTCATGACGATGACGGGCGTGGCGGCGTTGGCCCGTTTGGCGGCGCGAAGGAATTCGAGCCCGGTCATTCCCGGCAGTTTTACGTCGGTTAAGATCACGTTAACCGGCTCGGCGCTCAGCATCTTGAGAGCGGTTTCGGCATCGGTTGCCGTTCGCACCACGTAGCCTTCCTCCACGAGGTTGAGCTCGAGCAGACGCCGCATCTTGGGTTCATCTTCAACAATGAGCACACTCGGCATCGTTAATCACCTAAAACTCATCATCTTATCGAACGCCTAAATCTTGCAATCCCTGGTTGATCTTGGGACCGCACCTCGGTTCGCCGGCGCCAAGGTTAGCGTCTCAATACGGCAGAAACACCCGAAACGATGCTCCTTTCCCGTTCCTTTCCTCGGCGCGAATGGATCCCCCGTGGTCGTCCACGATTTTTGAAACGATGGAAAGCCCCAAGCCAACCCCTGTCGGCTTGGTGGTGAAAAAGGGATTAAATATCTGGTCCCGCTGCTCCGGGGGAATACCCGGACCCGTGTCCTCGATCTTCACGGCCACGCCGGAATGGCCCTCCGCGGACTCTGCCGCGATGCTCACTCGCAGCTCGCCGTCCTCGCCGCCCATGGCCTCGTAGGCGTTGAAAACCAAGTTGGTAAAGACTTGTTCCAGGAGCGCCGCATCCACCGGAACCGGCGGCAATCCTTTTTCGAACTGGCGCTCGACCTTAATCCGAGAGTTGGGCCAGTGGTCAGCGGCAGCTTTCAGCGCCCGCTCCATCAATGCCGAGATATCCTCCGGCTGCTTTTCAACGTTGTGCGGCCGGGCAAACTCCAGAAATCGGCTGACCAAAACGTTGAGGCGGTTGACTTCACTGGAAATGTAACCCGACAGCTCTTTCGCCAGGGCCCCTTGCGGAGGCGGGTCCTTGCTCAGCGTCTCGGCCGACCCTTTGATGACGCCCAGCGGATTTCTCAGCTCATGGGCGAGGCCGGCAGTCAGTTGCCCCAGCGCCGCCAGCCGTTCCGAACGGCGCGCCTCAGCCTCCGCCTGTTGGAGACGCAAGTGCGTTTCCCGAAGCTGCTCGGATTGACGGCGAGTCTCCGTAACGAAGCGGTTCACTAAAATCCCTACTAAAAAGAAAAACAGATTCCGAATGGCCAACTCGATCGTCCCGCTTCGCGTCAATTCATATTCTGGCAGCAGGGGAATCAAGTTGGAGCAGTAAGCCGCCGTGGCCAGCGCAGTCCAGCCCAGCGTCGCCCAGACGCCGTAAAACATGGCGGCCGTGGCCACAGGCAGCGCATAAATCAAATAATAGCTGTAACGCGAATTGATCCCTCCCGTGTGAGCCACCAGCAGCGTCGCCAGCCCGATTTTGATAAGTACGCTGTACGCTTTACCCCGCTTCCGAACCAGCACCAAAAACCTATGCTCAAAGATCTGGAACAGCCCGATGGCCAGCAGGATAAGGTCTTTGTGAAATTCATCCTGAGTCTTCAAGGCCGCGAGACCGGACAAGAAGACCAACCAGAGAATGTCCAGTTGAGTAAAACGCCGCCGCGCTGGCTTCATTCTTCTTTCTCTTGCTTCAATTTACCATGAGCGCGCTCACCGAGGTTCGCCTCCGTGAAGCACGGCGAAAGTTCACTTTCGAGGATGCGCCCCGCCGGAATCAAATGAGGACTTCGTATCGGGACCTTTGCAAACTTACGTCCTTGACTTGCGGGAGCCCGCCGGGCGCATTCCGGGTTCGGGGTCAACCCCCAAAGCATCGGCAACGCGGTTGATGTAGTTGAAAAAGGCAATCACCTCGACCGCGTCCAGAATGTCTCGGTCCGTCAAGCCGTGGCGGCGAAGGGTTTCCACATCTTGCCGCCGAATGGCGGATGGCGTTCGGGTTACCCGCTCGGCGAACTTGGCAAGCGCCTTCTGCCGCGGTGTGAGCTTCGCCCATGCATAGTTTTGTTTCACTTGCTCGGCAAGTTCCGGATCGCGACCTTCCCGACGGAGATCCTCTCCGTGCGCTTCGATTCAGTAGAAGCACTGATTCGCCCATGAGACCACGGTCGCCAGCAATTCGCGTTCAGTTCGCGTGAGGCCGGAAGGTGCATGCATGGCCGCTACGTAGAGTTCCATCGAGCCGCGCAGGATAGGAGGGTGCAGGCTTTGGAGCTTTACGATGTTAAATATTTTGCCAGCGCGCGCGATGGCTTTGTCGTATTCCTGCTTTAATTCGCCGGTTGCCTCAGAAGGTTCAATGGTCTTGATCCACGCCATCGGCCAGCCTCGGTGTTTTATTTCGCGCCCTCGATGGGATGGGGCGCGAGCGTATGCCATCTCCAATTTAAGCGGCGCGTGCCTGAAGCCGTTCACGATTCGCTAAAGTCAATCACGATGGGCCGAGCGCGGAAGCCTCGGGTTGTCACCGCCACCAGAATCAGGCCCAGCGCGAACCATGCTCCACCCACGATCATCGCCGTCCGGTCCAGTCCCCACCAGATCCACCCGCAGAACGCAAACCCGAAAAGCGGCATGACGGCGTCTTGAAAAAGGCGCCGCGCCCGACCCGGAACCCCGACCACAAAGAACTGCCAAAAGGCCGCCAGGTTGACGCCCATAAAGCTGATAAAGGCGCCGAAATTCAGGACTTCGGCGGCGTTTTTGAAGTTGAGGAAGAGCGCCCCCGCCAGCGCCAGCGCCCCGATAATCAGAATGTTGTATGTGGGGTTAAGCTTTTGGGGGCTCAGGTGCGCGAAGCAGCGCCGCGGCAAAATATTGTCGCGCCCCATTCCAAACAGAATTCTCGCCGCTCCCAGGGTTCCTCCGAGAGCGCTTCCGAACGCCGCCACAATCAGTACCGTCCCCATGGCCTCGAAGAGAACGATTCCTCCCACCCTTCGGCAAACGTCCATAAAGGCCGTCTCGGGGTTTGCAAAATGATAGCTCGGCCAAACGAGCTGCCCCAAATAAACTTGCAGCCCGCCAAACAACCCGGTGAACAGGACCACGAGCACAATAGCCAGCAAAACGTTTCGCCGAGGGTTCTTGACGTCTTCGGCCAGGGTAGTGACGCCGTCAAACCCGATGTAAGTCAGCACGGAGAATGACGTGGCGGCCCAGAGGAAGTGGAGATTAAAGCTCTTCGGGTCGTAAAACGGCTTGCTCGAAAAAAGGGCAGCCGTGCCACCCATGCCATATAAATACTTGACGGCAAGAATGACAAAAGCCACAATAACCAAACACATAAAGGCCAGCAAAATGCGATTGGTGACTGCCGTGGTGTGCACGCCTCTCAGGTTGAGAAACGTGAACGTAGCGGCAATCAGAATCGCCAAAGCGACGTAGGGCATCCCTGGCAGATAACGATAGTGCAAGGCGGTGGCAATCCAGACGGTGTTGATCAACGGCTGGAGCAAATAGCCGAGAAACATTGCCCAGCCCGCCAGAAAGCCGACATAGGGATTCAAACCCCGGCTCACGTAGGTGTACGCGGAACCCGCGGCCGGATAAAGCGCCGCCATGCGCCCGTAACTAACGGCGGTCACCAGCATGGCCAGCATGGAAATCTCCAAGGTCACCAAAAGCTGGCCGTGCGACAGCTCCTCTGCCACGCCGTAAAGAGGAATCGCGGCGATCGGCTGAACGAGCACAATCCCGTAAAAAACCAAATCCCACAACGACAGCACTCGGCGCAGCCGCGGAACTTCCGCTTCTGTGCCCGTTTCGACTCGAGGGCTGTCTTCGCTCATGGCCTCGCCCATTGACTGCCCTTGCTCTTTTGAGCTCCTGTGGGAGTCCGCCGCTCAGTATCGCACGAACAGATTGAAATTCGCATTCGGAATTACACCCGATTGTCGCCCGACCGAAACACAAGGTACAATAGATGGCGCGTGGACGATCTCATCCAAATCGGGCCCAATCCTCCGGTAGTACGAAGACCCGACTGGCTCAAAGTTCGCTTGCCTTCGGGCGAAAACTACTTCGAGCTCAAAGGGATTATGCGGGGCGAGCAGCTCCACACGGTTTGCGAAAGCGCCCGCTGCCCCAACGTGGCGGAATGCTGGTCGCGTCGTACGGCGACTTTCATGATTCTGGGCGAGCTCTGCACACGGCGATGCGGCTTCTGCGCCGTGCCTAAGGGAGTGCCGCGAGGAGCCGTGGATCGGGACGAGCCGGCGCGCGTGGCCCACGCGGCAGCCAGAATGGGCCTCAAATACGTCGTGGTCACCTCGGTGGATCGCGACGACCTGCCCGACGGCGGCGCCGCCGTCTTCGCCGAGACCATCCAATCCCTCCGGAAGAACATTGAAGGTTGTCAAGTCGAGGTTCTGATTCCCGATTTTCGTGGATCCGACAAGGCGCTCGGCACGGTCGTTACGGCGCGCCCTGACGTCCTGAATCATAATATCGAGACGGTGCCGCGCCTTTACCGCGTGGCCCGCCGGGGATCGGATTACCGGCGCTCGCTCGCGCTCCTGCGCCGCTCTCGAGAACTCGACGCTTCGATTCCGACAAAATCCGGATTGATGGTTGGTCTGGGGGAAACGTGGGAGGAACTGCTTTCCGTGCTGAACGACTTGGCTCAAGTCGGCGTCGAAATCCTTACTATTGGGCAGTATCTTCGCCCGTCCAAAGAACAATTACCCGTTGCCCGCTATTACACGCCTGCGGAGTTCGCTGCCCTTCGCCACGATGCGTGGCGCCTCGGCATCGCCCACGTTGAGTCGGGTCCCTTGGTCCGCAGTTCCTACCACGCCCACGAACAAGCAGCCTCATTAACCCAGTGAGCAAGCGAATCCGCCGCGGTTGTCGGTGAACTTTTCGCTCTATTTACGGATCGAAAACCCAATCCTCCCAGCCTTCGGCTACGGGACATTTCCTCCTGAGTGTAATCGCTCCAGGGCCTCTAATGCGGATCGGTGCATGGCCCTGCCGGTAGCCGACGTCTTCGCCCGAGTCATTTGAAAGACCTGGCGAAAAAGCGCCTCACCCTGTGAGCGATGGCCAAGGCGGATTTCCAAGCTGCCGCTCAAAAGCTTCCAAAGACCGTTCTGCGGGTATTGCACGCAGAGCCTCTGAAAGATCTCCAGCGATTTTCCGTAGTGCCTCTCCGACGCCCGCGAATAATCCTTGGCAAGATAAAACTCGGCCTCCCCTCGAGTCAGCACGCCGTGATTCGCGGCATCCTTCAACTGTTGAAGACCCAGCTCGCGGTTTCCTCCCGGAAGCCCAATCAGCCAGCGCAGCAGCCGGATGATTCCCGGCAGGGTCGCGACAAAGTAATTGTAAGTTCCGATTCCAAGATAGGCGTCAGCTAGGTTGGGATTCAGCCAAAGGGCTTTGAGCAGAAGCGATCGCATCTTTTTGCCGGCGCGGGCGGTGGGCAAAGCAATCCCCCGCAACCCCGCCAACCGCGCTCGCAGAGCATAGGCCATGCCTTCATACAGGTAATTCTGGGCGGCGTCATGGCCGGCGCGAATTTCCTCCTTGGCTTTGAAAATGGCGGCGCGGATAAGGTCCTTAAAATGCGAGTCATAAGGCGTGCTGTTGGAGGAGACAACCTCGAACACATCGGGGTCCACAAGGTTGCCCGTCGTCAGATAGATTTTCCACCACACGGCATCCGCTTCCAAAAGATAACCGAGGGCCGATTGCGGGTCGGATTCTTCGATTTTTTGAAAAACATCAATTGCCGCGTCCGGCTTGCCATTCATCAGCAAATCAAGGCCATGAGTCGCCATCGCTAGTGAACGGACATCCTTGTTGGTAACTTCTATCGCTGGATCGGCCCCGGGAACGATCCCCCCGGCGCGGCCCTGGGCGGTCAACATGCACACCGCCCCGATCGCTGCCACGACGCTTTGCCGCATCTTCATAAGCTCTCCGCGGCCGGACACCTTACCCGCGCCACTTCTCTCGACACCTGCTTGGATGCAGCCAAACCAAATCAAGGTACACCCCTCTCTCCTGTGTCCGCAAAGACTTATCAAAGCCTGGAATCCCTTCTCTCACCGGGAGCGAATTGGAGCTTGATGGCTACGGAGCGTTCCTCTAAGATAAAAAGGATTTAAGCTTGGGAGCCCGGCACGGTGACGTTCTGCCCTGGGAATGTATGACTTGGCTAGTTAGCTGCGGCGTCTTGGCATTGGTTGCGCTCGTTGTTCGTCGGCTGTTGCGCCTCGGAACAGTAGAAAAGCCATTGCGGTCTCCAACCGCCGCCCTGGGGCCTGAGAGCGAGATTCTTTATGCGCAGGTGTGCCAGGAGATCGAGGCCAGCGTGACCATGGTTGCGGTGTCGCTGAATGACGCCATCGAGGAACAGCGAGCAGGTCGCGCGGAACTGGCCGGGGAATTGTTCTCGCTGGCGATTAAGGAGTGGACTCGGCTGGCTGAAGTTGTGGAGGGCCTTCAGGCGCTTACCCTCCGCCATCTGATCCTGATGCAGTATGCGGTGCCGCTTCGCCCGCTTACCTCCCAGCACTTCCGCTCCCAGATTATGGTCGAACACGTCCGTTTTCATGCCTTGCTCGACCAGTTTGTGTTTCGGCCGCGGCTCCGCTTTCAGCTTCACGTGAGAATCCTGCGCCACGCCTCTCAAATCCTGACGGAGGAATTCCGCCGTTGCAACCCTGCTACCGGGGCAGCGTCGGGGCGTGGCAGCAACCTCGATTATTTTTTTCACGATTTTGATCTGGTGGCAAAGGAATCCTTGGTCGTGTTTAGGGCACTATTGGCCTGCCTGCCGGATTCCGTTATACCCTCCCTGGCTCAAGAAGCTGCGTTCGTAGTCAACGGAAGTGCTGTCGGCCACTCGCGGCCTGCTCGCTTCGGAGTTTCCTCCTAACCGTCGTTTCGTTTTGGCAGCTTGGCTCTGGACCCGAACGACGGCAATTCGGAGGGGAATGCCGGAGTTAGAATCCCACCGGCGTGGCACAGCGATCTCCTTCGCGTTTATCGAACGCTTCCTGCGGCACGCACGTCCATGCCGGAGATCAATCTTGCCAACGGCGACGCCCGGGCTTTGCCTAAACTTAGTGCAAAAAGCCCAAACCCATTGAGGGTTCATGTCTTACCCTGCGACGGAGGGTCCTTTTCCACAAGCTTTTCAACAAAACTGTTGAAAATTCCCTCCCCAAATGCCCCTCGCCCTTAGA
>JAJYNF010000052.1 GCA_021786455.1 Acidobacteriota bacterium | reverse complement strand
AAATCCTTGCTGGGTAGTTATCACTATGAGGCTTGGGATACGAAGCTTGCGCGCAAACCGAAGCCATATTTCATCATCCAGCTTTGCTGCTATAGCGAGATGCTTGCGGAACTGCAGCGTCGGCTTCCCGATGAGTTTCAAGTCATCCTGGGAAATAGAGAGAAGCGGCGATTCCGAACCGAGGATTACATCTATTACTACCGTCAACTTAAGCTCGCGTTCCTCGAACAGCAGGAGGCGTTCGACCCAAAGACGCCGCCTGAAATTCCAGGTCCTAACAATCTCGGTCGCTGGTCAGAACATGCGACGAAGATCCTGGAAGCACGTGACGATTTAAGTCTAATCGCCGGCATTCGTTCGACCCAAGTCCGAAGGTTGGGTGACGCCGGAATTAACACAATGCGCGCGCTTGCTGAGACCGGCCGCTCCGGAGTGCCTCGAATCACTATGCCGGCACTCACCAGGCTACGAAAGCAAGCAGGCCTTCAAATTGCTTCCCGCGGCTTAGCGCAACCGAAGTACGAAGTGATTGAACCAGAGCCCTCCAACCCGCGGCTAGGTTTTGCAATGCTCCCGCCACCGTCGCCTTCAGATATTGTTTTCGACATCGAAGGCTACCCATTCTTTGAGGACGGCCTGGAGTACCTCTTCGGAGTGACGTATCTCGAAAACGGCCATGCCCTCTTCCGCGATTGGTGGGCTCATAACCATGACCAGGAAAAGGACGCATTCGAGGCATTCGTGTCATGGGCGCATTCACGCTGGCGACATGACCAATCCATGCACATCTACCACTATGCGCCATATGAGGTTACTGCACTTCGTCGGTTGATGGGCCGATACGCTGTCTGCGAGGCGGAGGTCGATCAGCTTCTACGTGCCGAAGTGTTTGTCGACCTGTACTCAGTTGTTCGTCAGGGTGTGCTCGTCGGAGAACCGGCATATTCATTGAAGAATATCGAGAAGCTTTACCAGGAAACCCGAACGAGTGAGGTTACGACCAGCGGGGACTCACTTGCTTTCTACCAGAGCTGGATTGAAAACAATGATGGTCCCAGTTGGGAAACTTCGGCCAAACTCCGTGCCATCCGCGACTATAATCGTGAGGACTGCGAATCCACCTGGAAGCTCTCCTCCTGGCTACGTCATGTCCAGAACCAAGCAAAAATCCTTTACATTCCAAAAGAGACCGCACCTGAATCGGACACGGTAAAGCAAATCACCGAGCAGGCTCAATATGCCCAAGCTATGCGCGCGGAAATCCCTGTTGACCGCGGCTCGGAACCAGAGCGCTGGCGCGTTCACGAGTTACTTGCATGGTTTTTGGAGTTTCACCGGCGAGAGGCCAAACCAATGTGGTGGGCTAGGTACGAACGTCATGCCATGACAGAGCAACAGCTAATCGAGGATCCGGATTGTCTTGGCGGGCTCGTAAGGACGAAACGGCCTCCCGCGCGGGTTCAACGCTCGTCGGCGTACGAGTATCGCTTCGATCCTGACCAGGAAACAAAGCTTCGGGAGGAGAGCAAGTGCATTTTTGCCCACGATTTGACAAGGAAAGTGACCATCCGTACTTTCGATGGCTCGCAAGGCGTCCTCACCGTCAAAACGGCCGGCGCCGCGCCACCACAAGTGCTAAGCCTGATTCCAGACGAGTGGGTTGACCCAAAGCCGATCGTGGAATCCATTGGCCGGACTGTGGAGAATTATCGCAAGACCGGCCAACTGTTGCCGGCCGCCATTGCCGATTTCTTACATCGTCGCCCACCGAAACTAAAAAACTGTACCGCCGGAGCGCCAATTATTTCTTCTGACGTGGATGTTCTCACGGGATCTACCCAAGCAGCCATCAGCCTCGACAACAGCACCCTCTGTATTCAAGGGCCACCTGGTTCCGGAAAGACTTATACCGGGGCGCGCATGATCTTGGAGCTCATACGTCACCGTAAGCGTGTGGGCGTGACCTGCAACAGCCATCGTGCAATCTGTCTCCTTCTCAATGAGACCGCGAAAGCCGCTGAGGCTGCAAAATACACTTTCCGCGGTGCCAAGATCGGTGGAGACGACGAAGACAATCAGGGTCTTCACAAATGGATCACTTTGGTCAAGTCGCCTCCCGACTTATTCAATGGCAGCCCGCTGCCTCCGGTAATCGGCGGAACCGCCTGGGCGTTCAGCCGACCGGAAGCTCAAGGCACTCTCGATTACTTATTCGTCGATGAAGCCGGCCAAGTGTCCGTGGCAAATCTAATAGGAATGGCGCCCAGTACCAAGAACATAGTCCTGATCGGGGACCAGATGCAGTTGAGCCAACCAATAAAGGGCTCTCATCCGGGCGAAACCGGCACCTCCACGCTTGAATATCTTCTTGAAGGGCGCGCGACTATCTCGGAGCACTTCGGAATTTTCCTTCCTGCAACTTGGCGTATGCATCCCGAAGTATGCAGCTTCATTTCAGGGGCAGTTTATGAGGACCGACTTAAACCAGAGCCATTGACCGGAGCTCGGACAATCCGGTTTTCAAAACGACCCAGGACCTATATCCAGAAGAACGCCGGAGTCCTCTTTGTTCCGGTAGAGCACGAGGGAAACGCTTACGAAAGTGAAGAAGAGGCCGCAGTGATTGTGAAAATTGTTGACGAGCTGTTGGCCCAGTTCCTCACTGATGCTGACAAGCCGGATCGCCAGTTGACGCGCGACGACATCCTTGTCGTGACGCCTTACAACTTACAGGTTCGAAGGCTGACTCAGGTGATCCCAGGTGCCCGCGTAGGTACAGTGGATAAGTTCCAGGGTCAGGAGGCCGCCGTAGTAATCTATTCCATGTGCGCGAGCTCTGGTGACGCGTCGCCGCGCGGTATCGAATTTCTCTTCAGCAAAAACAGGATAAATGTAGCTATTTCCCGCGCCCGTACGCTCGCTGTGGTCGTGGGTAACCCAGCTCTTGCTCGGACGAATTGCTCGACGCTAGAGCAGATGCAGCTCGTGAACGTATTCTGCCGCGCGGTAGCGGTTGGTACGGCTCAAGAAAGTAAAATCTGACTCAATGGATAAGTCAAAGCCCCGTATTCATCCAGGAGTATAGTTGATTAGCAGCTACGGTAGGAGCAATCGAGCGTCATCGATGGAAAGGTCAATACTCGTCAAAAGGCCACATAAAGCAACCCATCCGTCAAAAGCGGAGCAAGCTGCCTGACTTCGCCGCGTCACTGGATGAAAGAAGAGAATCTATAGCGGACCAATCTCTTCCTTTGGGCATCACGAAGAGACAGTGGCCTCCGCTTCTTTCGGCCCACAGCGTGCCTACGTTGCGCTTCTCTTTCGAGTCATCGTTGGACCACAGGTGTTCACCTTTGGATTCGACAACGAGGATTCTGCCATCGTTCAACAGGACGACGAAGTCGGGGTAGAACCGGTCTGAGGAAGTTGGAAGCCAAAAGGACGACTCTTGGCGGCGTTCCAAGTTCCTGACCCAGTGCCAAACCTTGGGCTGGTTGTCAAGAAACACGGCGCACTCAAATTCTTCCCCTTCCGACTTCAGTTCACCGGGATTTGGGAAGTAGTGCTTGTTGAATCGAAGATGGCCTTCGTACCACCAGTTCGGCGAATACCGGTTCTCGTCAAAGGAGAAAACGCGGCTAGGGCTAACCTCGATCCTGCTGGCGCCGGCCCCGAACAGCAGACCATTGTAAGCTTTCCGTTCATTCGAATTTCTGTATTCCGCGATCTTCGCCTCGACCGCCGCTCGCAATCGGAATTTTTGTCTTGCGAGTTGCTCTAAAGAAAAACCCCGCGACTCAATCAGCCTGGTGACGACGTTCTGGATGAACAGGCTGGATTGAGTTTGAGTAATGTCGGGGTGAGGGATCTGCCTGTCGAGCCAATTGACAAGCGCAGCCGACGTCCACCCCGGTTCGGACGTTAACAAGGCCAACTGATCATGCAGTTGATTAACGAACCGCAGCTCCACATGGCCTGCCTCGCTGACGTCCACCTCACCGACCTCACCTGCCGGCTGTTCCGCAGGGAATTCCGCCGCGCTCAAATTCGGATCGCACTCAGCGAGGTTCCATTCGATGTCCCGGAAGTAGCTCTCCTCGAGAACCTCAAGACGCTCGCCATCGCGAATCGCCAGCAGCGGGACGTTAATTTTGGGCCGCTCCTTTTCGCGCGACGTAGTTGTCGCCTGCTGACCTGATTTGAGCAAATATATACGTTCGATTGCCTCGCGGTCCTGAGGGTTTGTGAATCGTTGTTGAAGCGCCTCTTTTTCCTCTTGAGTGATCGAGCCGGTTACTGAGATTGTCCCAGACTTTTCGTCGTACTCAAGCTTCGCCAGGAGGGGCTTGTCCAGCAAAGAAAGGTCCGGGCGCTCGGTCACATGTTCACTGGCGCGCTCGAACAAAGGCCCGGTTTGAAAAGGGAGTGCAGGTTCCTCTTGATGAACCACCAAGTCCTGGGCTTCCAGCTTCTCGAAACCGTTTTCGGTCAGTGCATCCTTCAGCGCCGTTGCCGCCTCGATGAAGCGCGGCGACGCGGCAAAGGCATAGGCATAATTAAGTCCGGGGTTCTTCTTCCAACGCGCCTGGGGAAGGCGCAGGATACGTCCAAGGATCTGCTCTACAGCACGAGATGAACCGATCTCCGCAACCGAACACAGGACATAAGCAAACGGGCAGTCCCAACCTTCCTTAAGCGCCTGGACCGTGATAATGAAGCGTATGGGGCAAGCGCGGTCAAAGAGGTTTACATCCTCGATCTCCCGCGTCTCGCCTGTGGCGATTGCGACCTGGGCATCTGGAACTTTAAAGTCATCAAGCAAACAACGCTTCACAACTTCCACCGTCAGTGTTTCGCGCTCTTTACTGCGCGGCTGCGCCTGAAGCAAAACGATAGGCCGCACGTACTCGCCTGACTGTTTCTCCTCCTGCTCGGCGGCTTTTTCGAGGCTTCTTTGCATTGCTACGGCTTCACTGACAACTTCTTTCCATTCTCCCCTCGTTCTCAACTTGATGGGGAGCTTAACCATTTCCTCTGCTTTCAGTTCTGCTGCTGAAACATGCCACAACACGTTGCTCGCGAACAATTCTTGCTCCGGCTTATGCATTGTTTCTGGCGTGGCGGTGAATTCCATGACGCACGACGGATTGAAGCGCGCGAGCGATTCGAAAGAGAGGG
This sequence comes from Acidobacteriota bacterium, assembly GCA_021786455.1. GTDB lineage: Bacteria > Acidobacteriota > Terriglobia > UBA7540 > UBA7540 > JAKCCV01. Next base: position 3,978 of record JAJYNF010000052.1, on the reverse strand, counting down.
GGGTCCTCGCATTGTGGGCTTCGTCCATAATCACGACGGGACGCCGAAGTCGCAGCACGTTCGCAAGGGAGTGTGGAACCACGTCGTTCTCATTGCGCTCGAGCAGGCTTTCGAGCTTTGGGTCAAGGCCCGTGAAGTGGTGGCTCAAGGCCCCCGCTGACTCATAAATCTTCCGCCCCTCCACATCCGTCACACGCAGAGCCGCCAACGTAGATACGATGATCGCGGTCTCGCCGTCGAGCGTTCCGCGCTGAACGTACAGGGCTTCGGCCAAGTCCATCACGCGCACTTGGGAGGAAAGCGTTGCGTCAAGGACTTGCCTGTAAGGATGTTGCCGGTTGCGGAGCGCGGCAAGAGTTTGTTCCCGAATGGTATTCGACGGCACAAGCCAGAGGCATACGCGTTTGTCGGCTTGGATGTATGTCTTTAGGGCCAAGCCCAAGGCGTGGCACGCCATGAATGTTTTGCCGCCGCCGGTCGGGACGCGCAGGCAGACGTAGGGCAGCTCGGGGAGTTTTGGGGCAGGGAGATAAGGCCGGTCGGTCTGAAGGACGAAAGCCTTCCTCGCACCGTGCACCGTGCAATCCCGAAAGTAATTCGCCAGCGCTTCGAGACTGCGTTCCTGGTAGCCTTTCAGCTCCACCTGGTCAGCTCACCTTGATGTGGTAAGGAATCTGTTTGAAAACGATTCCCTCGCGCTTCAATCGCGAAGGTCCGAGCCTGCACCCTTCGCCGTAGATCACCTTAACTGTAGCGGCGGTCTCTGACCGCCGTTCTGTCGCTGATTGCCACCGGGGTTCTGGCAACCTTTCGAGAATTTTACTAGTCAGTACGTTTCCGCCCTGCGGGCTTTTGTCACCCATGATGCCGTTATACAAGAGATAGACGGCCTTGCCCTCGTAAACTCCCAAGAACGGGCTCCGGGCAACTTGCTTTGGAATCGGCGATCCGGTTTCCGTGAAAAAGATATGCGCGGCGAGTTCGGGATACTTGACGCACTTGCGGATATCGCCCGTTTCGTCGAACAGCGGCTCGCCCAGGGTGCAAAACCGGAAACCGCCGTCCAAGCCATCCACGCGAGTCTCGCCCTCAGCACCGCGGCGGGAGTAGCCTTCGACTGCCCTGGAAAGGCGCTGTGCCGTCACGGACCGGCATATCTCATCATCCATCTCAACAAGGATGAATCTGCGAGTTCCGCCATCCGCCTTGTTCGCCGCCAAGACTGCGTGGCCGGTCGTACCGCTGCCGGCGAAGGAGTCCATGATAATGGAGTCGCAATCGGCGGCGATCTCCAGAATGCGTTTCATCAGGCGGAGCGGTTTTGGGGTGATGAAAACGGAGGTGGAATCCTTGAAGTCGCAGACTGACAGTAGATCCTTCTTTGCTTCCTGCGTGTTTCCAACTTCCTTGTGAGGCCAGATAGTTTCCGGGACGAGACCCTGCTTTACTTCAGAGAGAAACCGCTTGATCCGAGGAACGTTGTTTCCTGACTCACCCCACCAAATACGACGGTCACGATCTAACCGCTCGAATTCCTCCTTCGACACGCGCCAATACATTCCTTTAGGAGGGCCCGAAATGATTCGCCCCGAAGGGCAAGTGATCGAGTATGTTCCCGCTCCGTAGAAATTTCGTGCGGATACGTCGCCCGATGTCCAGGGGCCGCGACGGTCATTATCGGGATTCTTGTAACGTGCGTCTTGCTCGGGCCGACGTGGAATTAGTCTCGGCGTCCATTTCCCTGCATCCCTAGCGTATATGACGATATAGTCATGGCTCTCTGACAAATGCCGAGCCGTATTTTTCGGGCCAAAAATCTTTTCCCAGATTACAGTTGCGACAAAATTGCGCTTCCCGAAAATCTCATCCATCGCGCTGCGAAGGTTTTGCACTTCGTTATCGTCAATACTGATAAAGATCGCCCCGTCCTCGGTCAGGAAGTCTTTGAGCAGCGAGAGCCGTGGGTACATCATGCAGAGCCATTTGTCATGTCGCGAAAGGTCCTCGGCTTCAGCGCCAACAACCCTGCCCAGCCATTCCCTCATTTCGGGGCTGTTCACAGCATCGTTGTAAACCCATTTTTCATTTCCCGTGTTATAGGGAGGGTCAATGTAGATGCATTTCACCTTGCCGGCGTAGTAGGGCAACAACGCCTTCAGAGCCAAAAGATTGTCGCCCTGCACGAGCAAGTTTCCAGAGGCCGAATCGCCGACGGACAGTGCAGCGTCGCTGCGCAAGAGCCGGTACGGAACTTCCCGATGATGATTGATGACGGCCTTTTTGCCGATCCAATCCAAAGTAGGCATCTATGGATGGTCCCCAGGTTCCAATTTCAACGCGAGAATTATCATGAATCCATTCGCTCCTGTAAAGTGCAACGAAAAGCTCCGAAGGTTTCCGCCTAATCTTCCTCCAGAATTCTTGTCCGGAACATCCTGACCAGTTCGTCTGAAAACCATGCGCCCGCTTGGATCATTTGTTCGAGGATTTCGACGGCCTCTTCGGCGGTGATGTGATCGGCCTCGACAGCGTATTCCAGTACTCCGAGTGTGCCGGACACTCGAATACCCAATTCTTCTGCCGCCCGTCGAGCTCGATTATCGTTTGTTATGACACTACACCTTCGAAGCTTTGCGACGGTGAGGGCGCCGACCTCGCCGGAGCCTAGGGGCGGATTATTCTTGCGGATGGCGTCAAAAAGCGCTAGTTCTTCCTCGGCCGAAAGCGTTACCACCTCCGCGCACGGCAGGCTGATGCTGGCCTCTTCCAACTCATTCAAGACAAAATCCGACGCTAATAGCCTTCCCTGGAGCAGTCCGCATAGCAGGTCAAGCTTCCCGACCAGGAAGAAGTCCGCGACGACGTTCGAATCAACGGAGAATTCTCCGGAGCTAAGCAGGTGCAACTGCCAGCTCCTTCCGCCACTGCTGAACGAGTGACCGTACTTCTAGCACGTTCTTGCCCATGAGCTCGCCAAGTTTCCCGATTGAAATAAGGCCCGAGAGCCCGGCCTTACGCGCGAGGTACAAGAACCGCGAAACGGTCTTCCACTCCGCGATCAAATCAATTCCCTCGCTCTTCAGCGGCGCGTATTCGACCTTCTCATCCGGTTGCGCCTTATAAGCGCGAGCCATCAGCTCGTCGCATTCCCTTTCGGAAATCAAGCTGATGTCCTTGAGCCGTCTGACAATCACCTTTGTGCTGACGCGGAAGTGGTGCTTGAGGAATACGAGATCTTCGAGTTTTACCTCCTTCCGCCCCGCGTTCTTTGCCCATACGTCTCGCAGCCCAACCTCGGGAACCAGAAAGTTAGCGGCAAATACGTTTGCCATCTCTTCGAGGTCAGGATCGCGCTCGGTCGCTTCGGACAAATCGGCACTCCGATAGAACGACCGGTGCATCAGCAGATGACCATACTCGTGTGCCGCCGTGAATATATTGCGTTCCATCGTGTTCTGCGTGTTTACGAGAATGCACATTCCATATTGCTTCGAGAATCCGGACAGGCCGTATAAATCGTCTTGATCAATATTCACGTCGAGCAGCCGGACCCCGTTTTCGTCCAGAAGCTTAAAGATGTTTTCGATGGGGTCATACAACCCCAGACCGATCCGCTCTCTCTCGGAAAGGGCTACCTGCCTGGCGAAGACCAAATGCTTTGAATGAAGGTGCGGAGAGTAAGTGTACTCCGGTGGCATAAGCAGGGCATCGGCCACCCCGGCAATTTCCTCTAGCTCTCGGTAGGCCTCACAAAACCTGCGCAACCTGGACCGGACTTCCGCCTTTGGGACTACGTCCTCGGCCGCCCGGAAGAGCAGCGCCATTTCTTCCTCACGGTCCTTGAAGAAGTCGGTCACTGGTACACCGAGGATTTTTGAAGCTTTGAGAAGCTTGGCGCTGTCGATCGCAACATGGCCATTCTCAAAACCACTTAAAGTAGCTCGAGAGATGCCAAGCTCGGCAGCGAATTCCTCTTGC
>JAJYNF010000188.1 GCA_021786455.1 Acidobacteriota bacterium | reverse complement strand
GAAGGAGAAAAATCCCAACGTTCAGGTTATTGGCACCGATCCGGTCGGCTCGATTCTCTACGAATTTTTCCATTGCGGAACGGCGGGCAAGGCTGAAACATACAAGGTGGAAGGAATCGGCGAAGAGTTCCTTCCTCGGGCTTTGGATTTCAGCGTGATAGACGATGTGATTCAGGTGAGCGACCAAGATTCCTTTCTTTGGGCGCGGCGGCTAGCACGCGCCGAAGGAATCTTTGCGGGCGGCTCAGCCGGCACGGTGCTCGCTGCCGCCGCAACGCTGGAGCCCCGCCTCAAGGAAGGCGATTTTGTGGTCGTGTTCATTCCCGACACCGGAATGCGCTATCTGAGTAAGGTCTATAACAACGAATGGATGAGGGACAACCGCTATCTTGAGTCTGCGCTACCGCTTACCGCTGCGGAGATTGTTCAAGCCAAGCGGGCCACGAGCACAGTGAAAAAGCTTGTCCACGTGGCGCCAACCGACTCTCTTGCCGTGGCGCTAGAGTGCATGCAAGAGAACGACTTCTCCCAGTTGCCGGTATTGGAGATGGGTGAGCCGGTTGGCTCGCTCTATGAGGATGCCGTTCTGGGCCTCGCGCTTGAAGGCAAAAACCTCCCCAAGCTGATCGTCCGCGAAGCCATGAGCGAACCGTTTCCGGTTCTCCACGCCTCGGCCGGCATTGAGGAGATCACCTCCCACATCACTCGAGATTGCCCGGCAGTCTTTGTCCGCTTGGCGGACGGGGTTTATGAAATTTTAACCAAATATGACCTGCTGCACGCAATCACTCGAGCCATCGAATCACACGCTTAGCAGGCTCACCCGCAGACGATTACACATTTAAGAAGTGACCACAGTCTGCTGTGACGCCGTCCCCACCGGCGTCTTGCGGCGCTCGGAATCGCCCCGCTCCAGCGGTCGTTGTCCCAAACGATGTATCCTCATGATTAGGCCGTTTCGGAAACGAGAGGAATCGAGTAGAGTAAAAAGGAAGCTCCGGCAAGCGGTTAGGTTGATGGTCGGAGCTAGCCTTAGCGCGTGGCAAAGGACAATGAGCGAAAGAGTGACTCCCCAAGAGGTGATGAAAGCGCTGAGCGCGGTGGAAGACCCGGTGGCGCGGCGCGATATCGTAGCGCTGGGATACGTCAAGAACGTTGAAGTGGGCACCAACGGTGTGGTCCTAACGTTGCAATTTCCCGCCTCGGCTTCCTCGGTCCAGGGGGAATTGGTGGTCGCCATAAAGCGCGCGGTGCAGCAATTGGGCGTTGAGGAGGTTCAGATCCACCAGTTGGCGTCGCCGCCAGCTCCAACCCGTGGCTCGGCGTTGATTCCCGGGGTGAAGCATACCATCGCCGTGGCCAGTGGCAAGGGCGGCGTAGGCAAGTCCACGGTGGCGGCTAATCTTGCCTCCGCTCTGCAGCAACAGGGTGTTGCCGTCGGCCTGATGGATACGGACGTTTATGGTCCTAGCATTCCCGTTTTGTTGGGTAGCAAGGAGCAGCCGCGCGTGGTGGAGGGCAAGCTCGCCGCCCCAGTGGAGTACGGCATCAAGGTGATGTCCATGGCATATTTCTTGCCCAAAGATGAGGCGGTCATCTGGCGCGGGCCCATGCTGCACAAGACTATACAACAATTTTTGGGTGATGTTCGGTGGGGGGAACTGGATTACTTGGTGATTGATCTGCCGCCCGGCACAGGGGACATTCAGTTGAGTTTATCGCAAACGATTCCTTTGACAGGAGCGGTGATTGTTTCGACGCCACAAGATCTGGCGCTGGCCGTGGCGTGGAAAGCTATCGCCATGTTCAATAAGATGAACGTGCCCATTTTGGGCATTATCGAAAACATGAGCTACTACGTTTGTCCCCACTGTGGGGAGCGGGCGGAAATCTTCGGGCACGGAGGCGCGCGGGAGGCGGCAAAGAAATTGGGCCTGGCCTTTTTGGGAGAAATTCCCCTTGACCCGGTGATTCGGGCCGAAAGCGATGCCGGACGCCCCGTAGCCCTCGACTCGAGTTCGCCACACTATGCGGCCTATCAAAATGTGGCGCGGGCGGTGCGCGAGCAAGCCGAACGGGTCGGTCGCGAGGCGCCGCCCATCAGCTTCGAGTAGGCTGGGGGATGTGGCCCAAAAGCATCAAGTTAAACACGCCGAACCATACCGTCTGGGTTGAATGGTCTGACGGGCACCGGAGTGCTTATTCCTACCCGTACTTGCGCGACCACTGCCCGTGCGCAACCTGTACGAGCTCCCACCGCGGTGGCGCGACTGCTTCTCCGTCGCCGAACCCGCTGCCCATGCTGGGCGCACAGGCTCTCAGGCCGCTTCGCGCCGAACTCGTGGGGCGTTATGCGCTCCAGATTTTTTGGAGTGACGGCCATTCTTCAGGGATATATACTTTTGACTATCTGAGAGGTCTTTGCCCGTGCGAGCAGTGCAGGCCCTTCCCGGCCCATGGGGCATAGCGCGAGGCGAGGCTGCTGTTTGCCTGGCGAAAGTGGCCTTCCCAGGATCGCCGGCGGAAGGGATGCCACGATGATTTTTCGCGCCCTGATCCTGTTTTCCACCGCTCCGGTATTGCTGGTGGCGCCTTGGGCCGGGTTATCTGCTTCGTCCGCCCTAGTTCATTCGACGGCCCAGGCTTCCCGTGGGCTTCTGCTGGTTGCCAACAAAGGAGATCAGACGGTCGGCATTATTGATCCCGCCGCCGGGCGCGAAATCGCGACCATCAAAGAAACCGGCTTCACCGTGCACGAGCTGGTCGCATTGCCGAACGGCCAAATCGCCTACGCTCCCATCTATGGCAACTCCGGCGTGGGAAGCCCAGGAACGAATGGGCGAACGATTGACGTCATCAACATCCCCGAACGCCGCATCGTCCACGTGATTGATCTCGGGCGTGGCGAGCGGCCTCACTGCATCCGGTACAATCCTCGCGACGGATTGCTATACGTCACGACGGAAATCACCGATTCTGTAACCGTGATTGACCCCAGAACCAACCGCGTGGTTGCCTCCATTCCCACCGGGCAGCCGCAATCACACATGCTCGCCCTCACTTACAACGGCCTGCGCGGGTACACGGCTAACGTCGGTCCCGGAACGGTTTCCGTGCTCAATCTAAGGACGCGGAAAGTGACTGCGGTTATTCCCGTGGCCAAGGAAATCCAACGGGTTTCAGTTTCGATCAATGACCGCTGGGTGTTCACTTCCGACCAACACCACCCGCGTCTGGCGGTGATTGACGCGCGCACGAACAAGATCGCGCGCTGGATTGCCCTACCGGGGATCGGTTACGGGACCACGCCCACGCCCGACGGCAAATACCTGCTGATTACCATCATCAATAAGGATGAAGTTGTGGCGCTCAATTTGAGAACAATGAAGATAGCCCACGCGATTCCCGTGCCGCACGCCCCGCAGGAAATCGTGGTGCGCCCTGACGGCCGCGTGGCCTATGTTTCGTGCAGTCAAACGCGCAAGGTAGCAGCCATCCACCTCAAAACCTGGAAGGTTGAAAAGCTGATTGGCGCCGGCCGCAACGTGGACGGCATGGCGTGGGCAGGCAAAGACTGAACTGCTCGGGAAACGGGGATGCCAAGCGCACCCTGCTCCGGCCTGAGGGCGGGCCGCGCCCGGCCGAGCGATCGCCGTCAGGAGGGATGAACGAGCCCGCGGTTGACGGCGTAGAGCACGAGTTCGGCGGTGCGGTGAAGTCCGAGGGTTTCCATAAGATGGGCGCGGTGAACGGCCACCGTGTTGACACTGATGTTCAGCAGAACCGCAACTTCCTTGTTCGATTTGCCCTGCGCGATGAGCTGTAGGACTTCTTTTTCGCGCAAGGTGAGTCGGTCGTAAGGGTCGTCAGGAGCGCCCGCCGGCCCTCCGCTCTTCATGCTTTCCATGACCAGGCTGGAAATGGCCGGGCTCAGGTAGGCTTCGCCTTCCGCCACCGCCACGATGGCCCGCAGGAGGTCCATTTGAATCGCGTTTTTAAGGATGTAGCCCTTGGCTCCCACCTCGATGGCTTTGCGGATATAGGCCGGGTTGGCGTGCATGCTGAGGACAATGACGCGCGCTTCGGGATCGGACTTGAGGATCTCCGCCGTCGCTTCAATCCCGCCAATTTCGGGCATCGAAACGTCCATGACCGTGACGTCGGGCTTGAGCCGCAGGCATTCTCTTACGGCTTCGAGGCCGGTGCTGGCCTCACCCACCACCTCGATGCGCGGGTCGTCCTCAAGCAAGCGGCGAAAGCCCACGCGCACCAGTGTGTGATCGTCAGCCAAGAGGACGCGAAGTTTGTGGTGTTCGTTGGAGGCTGGCATGGCTCATCCTACTTTGGCTTCCATGGGCGCGGCAGCAGCTTTGTGAAGCGGCACGCAAACCCGAACCGTGGTGCCGTGCCCAGGAGCCGATTGTATTTCCAGCGTTCCCTTAAGATGCTCGGCGCGCTCGCGCATGGCTATCAGGCCCAATCCTTCACGCAGCGCGTGGCCTACAGAGGCTTCTGCTTCAAATCCCACGCCATCGTCCACGATCTCGACACTAAGCTGCTCGGCTCCAGCGCGCAGAGCAACATCGGCGCGGGAGGCCCGAGCGTGCCGGGCCACGTTGTTGAGCGATTCCTGAACGATGCGGTAAAGATGGACCGCCTCTTCGGACGATAATCCAGTCTCGCCGCCCTCGGCGTGGAATCCCACTGGAATGCCTGCTTGGCGGGAGAATTGCCGCGTGAACCATTCAATTGTCTGTTCGAGTCCGAAATCGTCGAGCACGGCGGGCCGGAACATCTGCGACTGATCTCGGACCTTTTGTAAGGTCTCTTGAACCACGCCGTGAGCCGTGTTCAGTTCCCGCCGCAGCTCCGGGTCGGCGTCCATCCGTTCAGCTCGCGTTAGCAGTAAGCCAATGGCGGTCAAAATCTGGCCAAATTCGTCGTGCAGGTCACGGGCCACCTGACGCAAGGTTTGTTCCTGCAAATCAATCAGCTTCCAGGAAAGCTCCCGCAATCGCATGGATTGAGTGTCGAGCTGCTCCGCCAGTCGGCGCATTCGCCCGAAGGCGTGGCGGCTCGCTTCGAAGACGTAAAGGCCGGTGCCCAGGCTGAGCAAAAATAGCAGCCCCGTGACCCACAAAATATCCATCCGAACGCTGGCATAGACGCGATCGATCCGTCGCGCGGCTTGGGCCTGCGCCTGATCGTTCATCACCAGCAACCGTGTCACGATGGCGGTGAGCGAGGCGCGCTGGTTCTCGAGCGTGGTTTCCACGATCGCGCGGGCCTCGGCGGAACGGCCCTCTGCGGCCAGCGCGAAGACATGGTCTGCGGTCGCGCTGAGCGCATTCAAATCCGAGTGCAGACGAGCGCGTAAGCCGCTGGTATCCGAAGCGGAAACGGCGTACTGACCTTCTAGCTGGCCAGCGTTCTCCATGTCATTGCGAAGGCGGGTGAACACCGGTTTCCAGTCGCGCAATGGATAGGCGCTGCGGCCCAGCGCCATGTCGCGAATCGAGATGGCTAAAAGGTAGGTGTCATTGTCCAGCCGCTCCAATTGCAGGGAGGATTTGCGATTGCGCTCGACGACGTTTGCCTCCACGTTTTCTAGCCATTCGATTTTACGCGCCGTATAGCCGGCGAATATGGCGAAAGTCGAAAGAATGACGCACAGCCCCAGCCAAAGTCGCCGTGCCGGCGAGGGAATCTGGCGAACGAGGTCAGCGTGAGGCCTCATGGGCAAGTCCTCGCGTGATGGGGATCGTCGGCGATGATCCCTTTGCCCTCTTCCACCGTGTAAGTGCGCCCCTCGGGAAGCGCGCCGAGCTCCTGATGCAGACCGCTCGGCCACTCGATGCGCGCCCTCTCGATGCCGGTGAAGCTTCCCAAACCGAAGGTAACCGCATGCTCGGATGAGGAAAGATAACTCGACCCGCTTTTGACCATAAGCCAGCGCATGCCCGCCGGCGTCCAAATGCGAACGATCGAGCCGATCCCATCGCGATTGGAGCGTGTTCCGACCGTGCGAAAGCGAATGCTATGGTTCTTGACGCAGTCATTGCGGTAGAGATAAGCGGGACCGTGGTTCGTGGTCATCAGCACGTCGAGGGCGCCATTATTGTCAAAATCGCCGTAGGCCGCGCCGCGGGCGACTTTCGGCGCGGCAAAGGACTTGCCGACTTCGGGCGCAATGTCATGGAAACGATCGTGACCCTCGTTGTGAAACAGTCGAGGCGGCTCGGCATAAGTGATGTCCGAATCCACCAGAGAGATCGTCGAGTCAATGTGGCCGTTCGCAACCAGCAGATCTAGCAAACCGTCCAGATCCACATCGAAGAAGAAGCAGCCGAATCCGAGGGTGAGGCGTGTGGATTGACCGACGGCCGACCGCGGCGCTTCATCAATAAAAAAGCCATGGCCCTCATTTCGGTACAGGCCCACCATCTGGTCGGAAAAATTCGTCACCACGATGCTCGGCAAGCCGGAGTTGTCGAAGTCGGCGGCGTCCGTCCCCATGCCGGAGCGGGCCACGCCATCCTCGCTGAAGGCCACGCCGGCGGCAACACCGACCTCCGTGAAAGTGCCGTTCCCGTTGTTACGATACAGCTTGTTGGGCTGGGTATCATTGGCAACGAAAAGATCCGGCCAACCGTCGAGGTTGTAGTCGAGCATGGTCACACCGAGGGATTTGGATGTCGGATCGTAGAGGCCCGCCTTGCCGGTGACGTTCTCAAACGTGCCGTTGCCCCGATTGTGAAAAAGCCAGCAGGTGGTTCCAGGATAGGCTTCGGGCGTGCAATAAGATTTGGTTCGTCCGTCGAGGCTGCAAAAAATGTCCGTGGCAGGAGACCATTTGACGTAATTGCAAACAAAGAGGTCGAGGTAGCCGTCTCGGTCATAATCGAACCACAGGGCGGAGGTGCTAAGGCTCGAATATCCCCCGAGCCCAGCGGCTTCGGTCACGTCGGTGAAACTCCCTTGGCCGTCGTTATGAAACAACCGGTTTTGGCCATTGGTCGTGACATAGATATCCTCATGCCCGTCGTTATCATAATCGCCGGCGGTCACTCCGATGCCGTACAGCTCGACATCCAGCCCGGCCTCCCGCGTGACATCAGAGAACATCCCGTCGTGGTTGTTACGATAGAGCTTCATGGTGGTGCGCGGACCGGGGTGGCCTGGCCAGTTCATGCCGTTAATCAGGAGAACATCTAGCCAGCCGTCGTCGTCGTAATCCAGAAAGGCGCAGCCGGGCCCCAAGGTTTCCGGCAGATACTTTTGCCCGAACGCCCCGTTATTGTGGACAAAGAATATACCTGCGGGATGGGTGACGTCCTTGAGATGAACGAGGGGCTTTTGCCAGCTCCATCCGGATTGGCCCTTCATTCGCTGGATGGAGGAGGTCGGCGATAATAGATAGTGCCGCGCGACTTCGGCGCCCAAGCCTAACGCGCCAGCTCCTCCAAGGCCGATCAAAAGGTCCCTTCGCCTCACGGCTCGATTTCAACGGTAGCTCATGCCAGTTGCGACGTCAACTGAACTCTGAGGACCGCCATCCCTGTCGCTATCGAGTGGCCGAGCCGGTCAAAGGCTTGGCCACCGCTTTGACTAACGGATGATATGCTTTTATAGTCTGAGCGCATGCCCGAGACTTACTTGAGCATCGTCGTTCCCGCCTATAACGAAAGCCAGCGCATTACGGCTTCCCTTGAGCGCATTTGCCACTACGCCAAATCCAAGCCTTTGCCGGTCGAGGTGGTCTTGGTGGATGACGGCTCGACGGACACGACCGCCGAGATTATGCTCGAGTACGAAAAGCGACACCCGTTTGTCCGGGCGCTTCGCCATAAACCGAACCGGGGAAAAGGCTACACGGTGCGGGAGGGCGTGCTTGCGGCGCAGGGCGAGTTCGTGCTCTTCACGGACGCCGACCTTTCCGCGCCTATCCAAGAAGCGGACAAGCTTCTCGCCGCCATCGAGTCATCGGGCGCCGACGCCGCCATTGGCTCGCGCGCTCTCGAACGCAACCTGATTGGCGTTCACCAGCCCTGGTTCCGGGAGGTAGCTGGACGCTCCTTTAATCGGATGGCGCGCCTGATGACGGGCCTCCGGCTACGCGACACCCAATGTGGCCTCAAACTCTTCCGGCGAGGCAGCACGCGGCGAGCCTTCGAACTCATGCGGACGGAGGGCTTCGGGTTTGATCCGGAGTTGCTGTTTCTCATCGTTCGCCTGAAAGGAAATGTGCTCGAAATCCCGGTTCACTGGAATGACCATCCGGCCACCAAAGTCCGTTTCTGGCACGACTCTTCTCGCATGTTCCTGGACTTGATCGGCATTCGGTGGCGCGCTCTGACGGGCGCGTACTCAGCGCCGCCCCGTTGACGAATTTCCTTGACTCTTTCCGGAGCGAAACCGTAATATCGCGGCAACGCTAGAAAGGAGGTGATCCATGTCGAGAGGCAGTAATCTTAGCGAGGGTGCTGAGGCGTAGGCGCTCGCTCGCCCTGATTAGCACCACCTTGCTGCTATCCAGCAGAGGGAAGGGCGTGGCGTAGGTTAGCGCCGGCCCCTGAAATTTGGGACGAGCCAATCCCACTCAGTATCCGGCCCCCGGTCTGCGGAGTGGCTTAACGGCCGGGGGCTTTTTGTTGTCGGCGGGCCAAGCCGCAAGCGATGTCCGGGGAGGGTCGGGTTTCGTGTAATTCAGGGCTTTCCTAACGACCGCGAGCGTTTTTTTGCTTAGCCGATAACGCTGGAGATCCTGCTCGCGCACCCAACGCGCCTCAAGCGCGTCGCCGGCAGGCCGGACGTTTCCCGTCAGCTTGCGGCAGGCGAAATCCACGATGACATAATGGTAACGCACGCGGCTGTTCGCGCGCACGATCCGATCCAAAACCTCCAGCACGATCGTGGGGCGGACCGAGAGCCCTGTTTCTTCGCGGAGTTCTCGTCGCGCCGCCTCCCGCAGGGTTTCTCCAAGCTCGACCATCCCTCCGGGAATGGACCATTGCCCTTTCATGGGTTCGCGGCCCCGCCGAATTAGCAGGACTTGTCCCCCATCTACCACCACACCGCCGACTCCAATTATCGGCCGGGTTGGATATTCACGCTTCAAACGACCTCCGAACTTCTGGGGCCATCGAGGCTTGCCATGCGAGG
>JAJYNF010000320.1 GCA_021786455.1 Acidobacteriota bacterium | reverse complement strand
AAGCCGGCTCGAAAGGTTTGTATTCCACCAGCAACCGCTGGCTTTCACCGAGCGCGTCGTGCGCCCGCTTTAGCCCTTCCGCCATCCAGCGCTTCCGCGCCCGAATATTGGTAGTGCCGGGGAAATTCGACCCGTCGGCAAACCAAGGCGTCACGTCGCGCGAACCCAGTTCTTTGGCGATCCGCACCGAATCCAGAATGTGCTCCGTCGCGTGCCGACGCACCGATTCTTGCTCGTTGGCGAGCGAACCGTGCTTGTAGATCTGATCCTGGAAAACGTTTGGGCTGATCGAACCGGGCCGAACCCCATAGCGCGCTGCCAGCTTTAGCACTCCCGCGCATTCGGTTCCTTTGGGCACATCCCACAGCACGTGCAGCGCCACCGTAGGGCAGGCGCCGGTGAACCTGTTCACTTGACCGGCGTCAGAAAATTTCTCTTCAACCGTCTTCGCTGCCGGCTGCAGAAATTTCCCAAACCGCGTGCCCGTGTCCGCAAACCCCCACGACGGGAGCTCAATCTGAAGCCCATCCAGTGCCAACGCCACCCGATCCTCTAGGATCCCACCCGCCTTGCTCGCGCTCGATCCCATAAACGCAATCTCCTTTCCCCATTGATGATACCCCCGCCTGCGTTTAGGCGTATAGACGCCTTCGACAAACTTACGAAGTTCATGATTCCCTCAAGACAAACTTCGACCCGGCCCCAACCGGCTTATTCTATTCCTTTCAAGCCCTTTTGCGGATAAATCTGTGACTGACATCCGCGCTCTTTGGCCCGTGCCGACAATAAATATGTCGCCTCAAAAGCCGATTGCTCTGGCACGCGCAAAATCTGTCGCTCAGCGGGCAGCGTGTTATCGAGAGCGCCGTTGACCGGCGGGCCGCCCTGCATGGCGTCATTCGCCCTCTTGCCGAGAGGCGCCGTCACGGTATAACTTAAATTGCGGACTGGGCGCTCGGAAAATGCTCGCCCGTGAAGCTCAACCCATTCGAGGAGACTCGCTATGCAGACTCGCATCTTAGGTACCACCCTACCCGTGCTTGAAGTCACGCTGGACCCCGACGAATCCGTCATTTCCGAAGCTGGCGAGCTTTCCTGGATGACCAGCTCCATTCAGTTGAAGACGCACACGCAATTTGCCGGCGGCGGAGGGATCTTCGGCGCCATCAAACGCGTGGCCGGCGGAGGGTCGCTGTTCATGACGGAATATCGAGCCGTGGGCGCGCCGGGTTCGGTTTCCTTCGCCACCAAATTGCCGGGACACATCGTTCCGGTCGAAGTCGGCGCCGGACAGGAGTACATGATCCACCGGCATGGTTTTTTGTGCGGCACGCCGCAGATTCAGATTGGCGTCGGTTTCCAGCAATCGTTGGGAGCAGGAATCTTCGGCGGCGAAGGTTTCCTGCTCCAGCGCCTCAGCGGCACGGGAACCGCTTGGCTCGAGCTATCCGGCGAACTCGTCATCAAAGACCTCCAGCCGGGTGAAAATCTTCGAGTCCATCCGGGGCACGTGGGCGCGTTCCAAGTAGGCGTATCGTTTCAAATCACAACAGTGCCAGGAATCAAAAACTTGATTTTTGGCGGTGACGGAATCTTTCTCGCCTCGCTGACAGGGCCGGGCAGAATTTGGCTGCAAACGCTGCCCATTTCCCGGTTGGCGCAAGAAATCATGGAATACATGCCCGTGCAGTCATCACAGGCGGCTGAGGGCGGCGTCGTGGGTGGCATCGTCGGCTCGATTTTGAAGGGGATGTAATTAGAGGATTCTCTCTGCCAGCCGGAGCAAAACAGGCGCGGCCTGGTTCCGCAGGAGCTCCGGCTGAGTTCCTGGAACCTGCGCGCAGTATTGCTGCGGGGCGTGATTCATCTGCCACTGGGGACTCTACAGGTCTCCGCTGCGGCGGGCGATATCTTTTTCCGCGACTTCATTTCTGACCGCACGAAATCCCACGGGATCCTCGTCGAATGCGCGCGGGATCGCCTCGTTCCGATTAGAATTTTACGGTTCGGGAGAAACGAAGGCGCTTGGATTCTTTATCCCTCGCAAACCCGGAGCGGGTGGAACTCCTTTCAACAGGCTGAGGGGGTCAGGAAAATAATGAGATAGGCAACCGCGGCGAAGGCGGTCAGGCTCATCACGAGCAGAATTTGGTTGGCTGCCATGTGGAGCGGGCCGGTCAGCACTCCAAAAACCACAGCGCCGAGAACTACTCCCGTGAAGGTGAGAACGTTCGAAGCGGCAATCACGCGTCCCTTTGAATGCTCGCCGGCGCGCGCCTGCAAAAACGCTTGTAGCGGGATAATAAATATTCCGCCCGAAAAACCGAGCAGAAAGTGTCCGGCCCACGCCGCCCAAAAGGAAGCGTATGCGAAATAAAGAAAAACGCCGAAGACCCCCAACCCCACCGCGCCGATGGGAACTAGGCGCAACTCGACTCGAGAGCCGGAAAGTTTCCCCGCCATAAAAGCGCCCAGTCCGATGCCGACGGAAACCGCGGCCATCAGCCCGCTGATGCCGGCATCGCTCAAGTGCAGTAAATCGTGGCCGTAGCCAAGGACGTTCTGCAAGTACACGGCGCCGAGAAACCAGAAATAGGCGATAGCCAGAACCGCGTGGAAAAGCGGGCGCGAGGCGCGAATCTCTCCCCAGTCACGCAGAAACTCGCGTACCGGGTTCCAGCGGAATTTTTCGTCCGCTCCAATCGCTTCGACGCGGGCAATTCCGACGGCGCAGCCCAATCCTACCAGCGCCATGCCGACCAGCAGCGCCACGGGAACGTAACGGCGCGAAGGAAACACGTCCGTCAGCACGCCCGCCGCCACCGGCCCCAGAACAATCATTGAGTAAATGGTCAGTTGCATCAGGCCGTTGGCCCTTGACAGGCCAGCCTCGGGAAAAATCTGCGGTAGGATGCCCTCCTTGGCGGGATCGAGAAAAGCGGCGTGGATGCCGAGCAGAAAAAGCGCCGCCAACATGGCGTGAATCTGCCCCAGAAACATGGCGAAGGTGGCCAACGTCAGCACGCTCGCCTCCACCAGCTTGAGGGAAATAATCACTCGCCGCTTGGAAAAGCGGTCGGCAACTTGACCGGCATAAGAAGAAAACAAAATGTAGGGAAGAACGTAAAGCGCTGTGCCCCAGGAAATGATCTCGGAGCGGGTGGCAGAGTTCGAAACGGTCGCCACCGCGAAGAAAAACAAAAGTTGCTTGAAGGTGTTGTCGTCGAAAACGGCGAGGGCCTGCGCCGCCAAAAGCCACGCAAACCCTTGCCGCCCGAGGACGCCCCGATAGCTGCTCGCGCGCGGGATCGCTTCCGGCGAGGCGGCCGTCGGCGGTAAAGACTCGATATGAGAGGAGTCCATAGGTTTACGATGCCGCCGCGCGAGGATGGAACCCTCCTTGGCCCCAGGACTTTCCGACGATGTTACGATAGGAGGTCTTGCCAGCCATTTCAAGCAAGCTCTTGGACGCTTCGGATGGCTTTGCCCTGATTGCCCTGTCATAATAAGCTCAAGGTTGAATGTGAACGAGCCCGCCCCATCCGCACCGCGCCGGCCGAACCGTTTGATACGGGAAAAAAGCCCGTATCTCGTGGGCCACGCCTATAACCCGGTAGAGTGGTATCCGTGGGGCGAAGAGGCGTTCGAGCGGGCGCGGCGCGAGTCCAAGCCGATTTTTCTCTCCGTGGGTTATTCCACCTGCCACTGGTGTCATGTGATGGAGAAAGAGTCCTTCGAGAATGAAGAAATCGCCGCCATCCTCAATCGCCATTTCGTCAGCATTAAGGTGGATCGGGAAGAGCGGCCGGACGTGGACCGTGTCTATATGACGTTCGTGCAGGCATCCACCGGCTCGGGCGGATGGCCGATGTCCGTTTTCCTGACTCCGGATTTGAAGCCGTTTTGGGGAGGAACGTACTGGCCCCCGGAAGACCGGTACGGCCGTCCGGGTTTTGGGCGAATTCTCGAGAGCGTGGCAAACACCTGGCAGAACGAACGGGAGCGGGTGACCGGGCACGCGGCGGAAGTCGCGGAGTATTTGCGGCAGGCCAGCCGCGCAAACGTTTCCCCGAGCGGCAGCCTCAATGCCAGCATCCTTGATGCAGCTTACCGCGAGATTAAGTCCGGCTATGATCCGGCATACGGAGGTTTTGGGGACGCGCCCAAGTTCCCTCGCCCGGCCATCTTCAACTTTCTCCTGCGGATTTACGCGCGGAAGGGCGAACATGAGGCGCTCGAAATGACGCTACACACGCTCAACCGCATGGCCGCGGGAGGCATCCATGACCATTTGGGCGGAGGGTTCCATCGTTACTCGGTGGATGCCGCCTGGCATGTACCGCATTTTGAAAAAATGCTTTACGATCAGGCCCAACTCGCCGTGTCCTACACCGAGGCTTTCCAAATTACGCGCGAGCCAAGCTACGCCAGCGTCGTGCGCAACATCCTGGATTACGTGATGCGCGACCTCGCAAGCCCGGAAGGTGGCTTTTACGCCGCCGAGGATGCCGACAGCTTGATCGAAGAAAATGAATCCCCGCTCGGCGCCGGCAAATCGGAGACCGAAGCGACCGACGCGGCGGGGCCGCACCGAGAGCACGGCGAGGGCGCATTCTACGTTTGGACAGCGGAGGAAATTGAGAGAATTCTCGGCGCCGAGGCCGCCGAAATTTTTAATTTCTGTTACGGCGTCGAGCCGAACGGGAACGTTGAAGACGACCCGCAAGGTGAATTTCGTGGCAAGAATATCTTATTCGTCGCCCACACGCTCGCCGAGTCTGCGCAACATTTTGAGCGGCCGGTCGAAGAAATTGAGGCAACGCTCCGCAAGGCGCGGGCCAAGCTTTTCGAAGCGCGCAGCCGGCGCCCGCGCCCGTCGCTCGACGACAAAATCCTGACGGCATGGAACGGCTTGATGCTTTCCGCGCTGGCGCGAGCGGCGGCGGTGCTCGGCGAGGAAAAATATTTGACCGCCGCCGAACAGGCGGCCGCGTTTATCCGCTCCAAGCTCTATGACGCAGCCACCGGCACTCTGCGGCGGCGCTACCGCCAAGGCGAGGCCGCGATTGATGGATTTTTGGAGGATTACGCCTTTCTGATCCAGGGTTTGCTTGACCTTTACGAAGCATCTTTCCGCCCGGCGTATCTGGCATGGGCGATGCGTTTGCAGGAAAAGCAAAACGAGCTCTTCTGGGACCACGCGGCGGGCGGTTACTTCTCGACGGCGGCTTCTAGCGCCGACCTGCCAGTTCGGATGCGTGATCGCTACGACGGCGCGGAGCCTTCCGGCAACTCCGTGGCTGCGACGAACCTGCTTCGCCTGGCCCGTCTGACCGGGCGCGGCGAATGGAGAGCCGACGCGGAAAAAACCTTGCAGGCTTTCGCCCAGCAGCTCGAGAAAGCACCCGAGACCTTGCCGCAAATGCTCGTGGCGCTGGATTTTCTGTTGTCTCCGCCCCGCGAAATCATTATTGCCGGGGATCGTCAGGATGCGGACACTCAGGCACTTCTGCGCGTAGCGCATGCGCATTTCATCCCGAACAAAGTCCTCGTGGCTGTGGATGGTCCGGAGGAGGGGCGCGAGTGGGCACGGTGGCTGCCCTTCATCGAGAACGTCAAACCGCTCGACGGCAAAGCCACCGCTTACGTCTGCGAAAATTTCGTGTGCAATCTGCCCACGAGTGACCCTCGGGAATTGGCTCGGCTGCTGGAGAAGGGCAGTGGTAAGTGACGAGTGATAAGTGGCAAGTGGGGTAGCCACGGCACCGGCTTTGCGCCGTGGGCTTTTTTCCGGGTTAGGCGATGACGAACCCACGGCATTGGAGGCGATGCCGTGGCTACCGGCTTGTCGTCGGTGGTGATGCGGCGGTAATGCACATCGCCGTTTGCAGAGTAATTGTTGTCCGCCTCGTAGTTAGAGGATGTGGGCAGGTTCTGCCCCGGCATCAGCTTCACCAGCGCCGTGGCTACCCACGCTACACCCGGCCGATCAGTATCGTCCGGTGATGTAATTTTCGAGGTGGGCGATGGTCTCCTCGTGCGCCGTGATGGTCCACTTCACCAAATCGCCGATAGAAATGACTCCGGCGATGCGGCCCTGATCCATCACCGGCAGATGGCGAATGCGCTTTTCGGTCATCAATTTCATGCACTCTTCGACCGTATGCTCGGGAGTGACGGTGATGGCGGGGCTGGTCATGATTTCCGCGACCGGCGTCTCTTTCGACGAGCGGCCCTGCAGGATGACTTTGCGTGCGTAGTCGCGCTCGGAAATCATCCCCACCAGTTTGCTTTCGGAAACGACCACGAGCGCGCCCACTTGTTTTTCGGCCATCTTTTCGATCGCCTCGAAAACGGGAGCCGAAGGGCTGACAGACCAGACCTCGGAACGCTTGCTTTTTAGAATGGAGCTGACGGCGTCAACAACTCGCATGGCTACGGCCTCCGGCTGGGAAACCAGCGATGCCTGACACCCGATTTATACATCCAGCGGGCGTCAAGTGCAATACGGCAGAGTTCTTAGGCCGTCAAGGAACATCCGGGCGGCCGCCCGATGAAAGGAACGGAGGGCTGAGGCGGGGTCGAGGTCGAGGTAATTGGTCCATTGCTCCGACGCCGCATTCGAGCAACAGAGGGTGCTCTGTCGCGTGGCGAGGCCTACTGCTCATCAAGCGTGAGCCAGAAAGGCAGCCGCCAGTCGCCGTAATAGACGGTTTGGCCGTGCTTGCCACCTTGTCCGTAGAGCGAAGCCGTGCCATCGAAGGTGTTGACGCCGCAAGCGTCGCCCGTAGCTACCCACGTGGTTGAAGTCGTCCGCGTGATGCACGCATTCGACCAGGTCAGGTAGAAGCGGAAAATCTGGTTGTCGCAATTCGGCCGAACGTTAAAGTCGAGCCGCGCATGGCCCGTGGCGCTCTGGCCGACAGCCATTTTGGTGAACGATAGCGAATTTGGAGAAAACACTGACCAGTTCACCGCCTGCGTAATGTTTCCATCGTTACTCGGGATTCCCCAGCAGGCCGGCAGGACATCAGGTGACGTCCCTGATACTGGCGAATAGAAATGCATGGTCACCGTCACCGTGTCGGTTCCGACCTGGCCGTTCACCAGCGTGTTCATCGTGTTAAGCGTATAGACGGAATTGTGCGTCAGAATTTCCGATTCCACCGTGCTGCTTGGTGTATAGACATAGCCGGACGAAGGCGGCAGCAGGCTGAAGGAAGTTGACGTGTCCGTCTGGCACGTGACGGAACTGCCCGGGGCCGGACAGCCTGTCGTCAGCGTCGCGTCAATCGGCGTCGAGCTGCCCGCGCGAGCCTTGCTCGCCAGAACCGAGCTCACCAGAATCCCCAAGGAAAAACACAAAACCACTTTGCGCATTCACGCACCTCAGCGGTGAAATTGTTTCTGCTACTTTCCCATCCCAACTCTAGCCTCTTGAATCGTACCATCCCGCGCCGCAAACGCCAATAGTACTTTAGTGCTAAGGACGATTAGAATATTCTAATCCATGACTTCACGAAAGTTCACTTTGTAGTAAATAGCCGCCTCTGGTCGAGATGGCGGGTCACACGGCAGGACGGAACCGACCGCGAGACCTCGGCAGGCTTGCTCGCGCCGGGAAACCTCGCTCATCTGACGCAAGGCCGAGATTGCAGACCAGCAACGGCGCTCGGGAATCGGCACACGCTCCGACGGGCGGTAGCGGGGGAACATGTGGCCGGTGAAATCAGGATAGATTTGATCTTGGGGTTAGGGCCAGTTTGTTGATGGCTGCTGCTGCGCCATAGGCGGCGCAAGGCCGCGCGAGAGCTTGCGCGCGACGACGAAGGGAGACTAAAGCGTCGGGATTGGCCAGCAAGGCTTCAATGGTAGGTACCAGGCCCTCGGCTTGGCGTATCCAGAGCCCCGCTTGCCAGTTTTCAATCCATCGGCAAGTCCGTTCTTCGTTCCCTGGCAAGGGGTCAAAAGCCAGCATCGGCACGCCACACGCAAAGGTTTCAGCCAGCGTGTTGCCGCCCGGCTTGCTGAGCACCAGGTCGGCTGCGGTCATCCATTCGTGAAGATTGGCGACCCATCCGAACACTTGCGATCGCGCCAAACCGTGGCAGAGCTGACGGAGCTGGTCTTCGAGGCGACGATTCTTGCCCGCAATAAGAACGGTCTGAAGCGGCAATGAAATACGCTGAAGCTGCGGGACTAGACGCAACGGATTGCCGTATCCTCCGCCGCCAAACAATACCAACAGCAACGGAACCTCTGCGGCAACCCCCAGCCGAGCGCGAGCTTCCTCACGCGTGGGGAGCGAGAGGAAAACCGGGTCAATGGGCTGGCCGGAGCAGACGATTTTTTCCGGTGATGCGCCCGCGGCGGCTAGCTCGGCGCTAAGGTCGGGATGCGAAGTGAGATAGAGGTCCACTTCCGCTTGCACCCATGCGGGATAAAAATCCATCAGCTCAACGGCCACCAGCCGAAAGGCAGCCGGGCGTTCGCGCTTGTAAAGCGAGACGAGCTCGCACAAACCCACCTCCGTGACCACTACCGTGCCAGGGTCGAAGCTCTCGATAAAGCGAAAAAGCGGCTTGGCGCCTTGGCGGTAGAGCCATGCCGGGCCGGTGGACCGGCTGCGGTGCTGAGCTGCTTCAATCCATCGCCACAGCTCCGGGCAGTATCGGAGCGGAATTTCATAAGAGTTGTAATAGGCGCGAAACCACGCTGCGCAGTGGGCGAGAGCGTCCGCCACCCGCACAATCAAGGAGGGGTCGAGCCGCGTCAGGGCTTTTTCGATGGCCTCAGCCGCCCGCCGATGCGCGGCACCATGGGCGAGCGTAAGAATAAGGATCTTAGGGTTGAGGTCTCGAAGCACTCGATCTGACATTGCTGCTATCCTTCGGATGGCCAACATGGCCCTGTGGCGGGCTGGCCTTCGCGGTTCGGTGGTAGAATCCCCTATGCTTCGTCACTTAAGCGCGCCCGGAGCATAGGGCGCGAGAGTACCTCACTACAACGCATTCGGGAAAGCCCGGCATGATTTACTTTTACCTCGCGGTCATTGTCCTGGTTGGTTTGGGCGGCTTGTTCACTTTCGCTTGCAGCGTGCCGTCCGCTTCCTTCCCCGTGCCGACAATCATCCGCGGAGGTCGCCAAAGCCGTTGCATCGCCCTCACGTTCGATGACGGCCCAGCG
>JAJYNF010000276.1 GCA_021786455.1 Acidobacteriota bacterium | reverse complement strand
CATGAGGTCGTTTGGGTAAAATCGCCGCAGATCCTCAGTATCTTCCGGCCAACCCAGCGTGGCGAAAGGCCACAAAGCTGAGCTGAACCAGGTGTCGAGCACGTCTTCTTCCGCTTGAAGGTCCTCGTGGCCGCATCGGCTGCAGGCGACCGGCGTCTCCCGCGACACCGTAATCTCGTCACAGGCGCCACAGGTCCAGGCCGGGATCCGATGGCCCCACCACAGTTGGCGGGAAATGCACCAGTCATGGATGTTGTTCATCCAGTCGAGGTAAATTTTTCGGTAATTCTCCGGCGTGATGCGGATCCGGCCGTGCTCGACGGCGCGGATAGCAGGCCCGGCCAGCGGCTTCATTTTCATGAACCATTGTTCGGAGAGCAGCGGCTCAAGCACGGTCTTGCAACGGCTGCAGAGGCCGACGGCGAGCGTGTAATCCGTTTCCTTTTCCAACAGATTCTGCGCGCGCAAGTTTTCGAGAACACGTTGCCGCGCCTCGTAGCGATCGAGCCCCTGATAAGCCCCTGCTTCCGCCGTCATGCGTCCTTCCTCGTCAATTACCACCCGGCGAGGCAATTTGTGCCGCGCCGCAATTTCAAAGTCGTTCGGGTCGTGCGCCGGCGTTACCTTCACCGCGCCCGTGCCGAATTCCGGATCGACAAAATCATCCGCGACGACAGGAATCGGCAGACGGAGCAAAGGCAAGAGGACCGTTCGCCCCACCGCCGAGCGATAACGCTCGTCGTTCGGGTTCACCGCAACCGCCGTATCTCCCAGCATCGTCTCCGGGCGCGTCGTGGCAACCGTCAAAAATCCCTCACTGCCCTCGAACGGATACCGGATGAACCATAACTTGCCCGGCCGCTCTTCGTGCTCCACTTCCAGGTCGCTGACGGCCGTCCCGCAGCGCGGGCACCAGTTGACGATGTATTTCCCGCGATAAATCAGCCCTTCCTCATAGAGCCGGACAAAAACTTCCGTGACCGCGCGCGAGTATTCGGCATCCATCGTGAAGCGATCGCGCGTCCAATCCACGGAAGCGCCCAGTCGCTCCATCTGCCGGCGAATCGTTCCGCCGCTCGATTCCTTCCACTGCCAGCAGCGGTCCAGGAACTTCTCCCGACCCATTTCCAGGCGCAGCCTCTGTCCTTCGCGCCGCCACGCCGCTCGCGCTTGCGGGCTGTCCTCTAAATCGGGTAGGGCCTCGCGACCAATTTCCTGTTCGACGATCATTTGCGTCGCGATCGAGGCGTGGTCGGTTCCGGGCAGCCAGAGCACGTCCCGCCCCTGCATTCGTCTCCAGCGCATCAGCGTGTCAATTTCGGTGTGTTCAAGCATGTGGCCGATGTGCAGCGAGCCGGTCACGTTGGGCGGCGGAATCACCAGGCAATAGCGCGGCCGGGCGGCGTCCTCGCTCGGGCGATAGAGGTTTCGCTCCGCCCATAATCGCGCCCAGCGCGGCTCAAGGGTTGCCGGCGAATAGGTTTTGGGAATTTCGTTATCCAATTTTGCCCTCGATCGAAGGTGCCCACCGTTTTGCCGATAAGCTCTTGCCTTGCCGAAATGCACATCCCTTGCAAGGCTTTGCTTTGTGTGGTGGGCACATCCTTTCTTATTCCAGCTTAATATAACGTTGGGCGTAAAGAGCGGTCAACCGTGCCTATCGTCGCGTTTGAGAAAAGAAGGGTTTTGACGCGCGGCTATCGTGTTCGCTAGAATTGCATAATTTAGGCGTTGAGCGCCGGTCAGGACCGAGAAAACGATGCTTCGCTTTCAAACCGCGGGCGAATCGCACGGCGAGGCACTGGTGGCTTTTCTTTCCGGGCTGCCCGCCGGGTTGCCGATAGATTTCACCTACGTCCACCGCGAGCTTCAACGCCGGATGGGAGGCTACGGGCGCGGTGGTCGAATGAAAATTGAGTCCGACTCCGCGCGCTTTCTCTCCGGCGTCCGCCACGGGAAGACCATCGGGTCGCCGATTACGATCTTGATTGAAAATCGCGACTGGAAAAACTGGCAACTGGCCATGGCGGTCGAGCCGAGCGAGGAGGCGGCGTCGAAATATAAGCCGCTGGCTTCGCCCCGGCCCGGACATGCAGACCTTGCCGGGTGCCTCAAATATAATTTTCCAGAAGCGCGCTACGTACTGGAACGAGCGAGCGCGCGGGAAACTGCCGCTCGCGTAGCTGCCGGGGCCTTAGCGAAGCTCTTCTTGAAAGCCTTCGGCATCGAGCTGGCGAGCCATACCGTTGCCGTGGGAGGGGCCGTGATTTCCCCGCAGACGATAACCTTTGAGCAGGTGCTTTCGTTACGGGATCGGGAAGAAATCGTGCTCAACTGTGTTGACCCTGAAGCGGAAGCGCGAATGAAAACCGAAGTGGACGGGGCCACGGAAGCCCGCGACACGGTGGGGGGTGTTTTTGAGGTGATCGCGCATGGCGTGCCGGCCGGCCTCGGCTCGTGCACTCAGTGGGACGAGCGGCTCGACGCAGCCCTGGCCCAAGGCATCATGTCCATCCAGGCCGTGAAGGCGGTTGAAATTGGGCGCGGCATAGAAAACGCCGCGCGGCCCGGTTCCCAGGTGCACGATGAAATCGGTTACGACAGGGTTCAACGGCGCTTCACACGCAAGAGCAATCGAGCCGGCGGCTTAGAGGGCGGAATCACCAACGGTGAGGATGTGATTGTCCGCGGCTACCTCAAGCCGATTTCAACCCTGCGTCAGCCGTTGGAATCCGTCGAATTCGCCACGCGCCAGACGGTTCGCGCAGCCTACGAGCGTTCCGACGTTTGCGTGGTTCCAGCAGCCGGGGTCATTGGCGAGGCCATGGTTGCCCTGGTACTGGCGCGGGCGTTTCTCGATAAATTTGGCGGAGACTCAATGGGCGAAACACGGCGGAATTTTGAGAATTACCTCGATCAAATGCGCCGTTTCTGACCACCATGATCTATCCGATTGTAAAATATGGGCAGGACGTTCTGGAGAAGCCGGCGGCGGGGGTCAAAGAATTCGGCGCCCCGCTCGAGAAGCTTGTCGAGGACATGTTTGAGACGATGTATGCGGCGAACGGCGTGGGCTTAGCCGCGCCGCAAATTGGTCTATCGTTGCGCCTTTGCGTGATTGACGTGAGTTCCGGCCAGGACCCCAAGGCTCGCCTCGTCCTGGTCAATCCGGCCATCATGTCCCGCGACGGAGAACAACTGGAGGAGGAAGGCTGCTTGAGCCTTCCCGATTTTCGCGCCAAAACCGCGCGACCCGCTGTCACCGTGGCTCGCGGCCTGGATATCAAAGGGCAGCCCGTTGAAATTAAAGGTGAAGGCCTGCTGGCCCGGGCCTTAAGCCATGAAATAGACCATCTTGACGGCAAGCTTTTTATTTGTCATCTAAGCCGCCTTAAACGGGACTCGATCCTGCGAAGGGTTCGGAGAATGATAAAGGCTGGCGAATGGTAGAAAGCGATTCCGGGCGACGGCCTGCTGCATTCTGACGGCTTCCTCTCAGCATGAAACTCATCTTTTGCGGCACCCCGCGGTTCGCGCTCCCCACGCTCGAAAAGCTGATTGAAGAGCAATTCGACATCGAACTGGTCGTGACCAAACCGGATGAACCTGCTGGGCGCGGCCACGAGCTCACGGCGTCACCCGTCAAGCAAGCAGCCCACCAACACAGGCTGCTGATTTTTCAACCGGAGAAATTAAACCATCCTGCAACGCGAACCTTTCTCTCTACGTTTTATGTGGAGGCCATCGTGGTTGCCGCCTACGGGTATATCTTGCCGCAGTGGATGCTGGAGCTTGCGCCGCTGGGATGCATCAACCTCCATGCCTCGCTCCTACCCAAATATCGCGGCGCTGCTCCGATTCCTTGGGCGATCATCCGGGGGGAAAAAGAAACCGGCGTGACCACCATGAGACTTGACCGCGGGATGGATACAGGAGACATTCTGTTGTCGCGCGCCGAGCCGATCTATTCCGAGGACACTGCGGAAACTCTCTCCATGCGCCTGAGCCTTCCGGGCGCGGAGTTGATGGTCGAGACCCTGCGAGGGCTAGAGCGCGGAGCGATTCAGCCCTGCCCACAGGATAATCCGCGTGCCAGTTACGCCCCCAGGCTCAGGAAAGAGGATGGCCGCATTGATTGGTCGTTGGAGTCAGAAGAAATCTGGCGGCGCGTGCGTGGTTTGAATCCCTGGCCCGGCGCGTTCTCGACGTTCCGTGGCAAGTTGCTCCATATCTGGACGGCCTCTTTTGCCTGTGAGAGTTTGCCGGGCGTCGCGCCGGGAACACTGATTTTGGCGGAAAACCGACTGGAGGTCGCCTGCCGTGTCGGACATCTCATTCTGGGCGAGGTTCAACTTGAAGGACGAAAGCGGTTGTCTGCCTTCGACTTTGCGCGAGGCGCCCGGATCAAGCCCGGAGAGAAACTGGGAATTTGAACGAGGTTCCGGTGCCCATTTCTCCTGCCCGCAAAGTGGCGTTTGAGACCCTCCTCAAGATCGAGCGCGGCCACGGCTGTTCGGCTGATTTGATTCAAATCGGCGAAAAGCGCCTCCTCAAGGATCGGGACCGAAGACTGGCCGCGGAGATTGTGCTCGGCACGCTCCGTTGGCGGGGAGAACTCGATTTTCAAATCGAGCGCCTGGCCCATAGACGCCTAAAATCATTGGACGTTGAAGTTCTAGCCGCCTTGCGGATGGCTTTGTACCAGCTTAGATTCCTAAGTAAAGTGCCTCGCTCTGCGGCCGTCAACGAAGCGGTGGAGCTAGTCAAGGTCGCGCGCAAGCGGTCTGCGGCAGGATTGGTCAATGCGGCGCTGCGTAAAGCCCCGTCCACACTGGCGACGAAGGAAGAGATTGAGCATTCAGCCCTACGGGCTTACCCCGCATGGCTCATCGAGCGATGGAGAAAACATTTCGGGGATGCAGCGACCCGGGCATTGGCCTGGGCTGGGGTCCAAACTCCTCGAACCGCGCTCCGGGTTCTCGGCGGGAAGGAAAACATTCCGCTCATTCAAAAAGAGCTGGCAGCGCAAGGCATCCGGACGCGAACCGGAAACTATAGTCCCACCGCGCTCGTTGTCGAGTCAGGCCGCATCGCAGAATCGGCCAGCTTTATGCATGGCCGCGCCGTGATTCAGGACGAAGCCTCGCAATTGGTCGTTCCGCTTTTGGCGGCGCAGCCTGGACAGCGGGTCTTAGACATTGCTGCTGCCCCGGGCATCAAGACCAGCCAAATCGCCGCGGCGATGGGACATGGCCTTCTTGTGGCTGGCGATGAGCGCGCGCGGCGGTTGCGGACGGCAACGCGCTTGTGGCCGCAAATTGGGTGCCACGGCCCTTCGCCCCGCTGGGTTCGGCTCGATGCGACGCGCCCCCTGCCCTTTTCCGGCCATTTTGACCGAATCCTCGCCGACGTCCCTTGCTCGGGGACGGGAACATTGGCCCGTAACCCGGACATTAAATGGCGCTTGCGGCAGCAGGATTTAACGCGCCTGGCGCGAATTCAGTCCAGTGTTTTGCGCCATGCCTTGCCGTTGCTTGCGCCGGGTGGAAGGCTGGTTTACGCAACTTGCTCGCTCGAGCGGGAAGAGAATGAAGGGGTGGTTGAATCCACGCTGTCAAGGTCGGACAACATCCGGCGCTTGAGCCAAGCTGAGATGGTGGGTGAGTTCCCTTGGCTGGCAAGCCTGTTTGATTCTTCCGGCTATTTTCACACTCGCCCGGATTTGCACGGAACCGACGGCTTTTTCGCGGCCGTCTTGACGCGAACGCTCCAGCCATGAACCGGGCGTAAGCCCCCCCGGGCCGATCTTGACTTTGCTCTTCCGGCGAGTAACGCAAGGTTTGAGCCAGATCCATCGTTCCAATGCGAATTTTTCGCGCGCACGGAGCTGCCACGGAGCAAAATCCGCCGGCATCCGCCAGTCGAGGTCGTGTGTTAAGATGATCGCAGGAGAAAAGGGCTCATGGACCTAAGAGGGAAACAAATCGCCGTGCTGGTTGCCGACCAATATCAGGAACTCGAAGTCTGGTACCCCTTGCTGCGCTTTCGCGAAGATGGAGCGAAAACCTTTGCCATCGGCTTTGAAGCCGGCCGGATCTATTCGAGCAAGAAGGGGTATCCCGTCACCGCGGACAAGTCAGCCGGAGAGGCTCGTGCCGAGGATTTCGACGCGGTGGTGATCCCGGGCGGTTGGGCGCCTGATTTTTTGCGCCAAGATGAGCGGATGGTCAACTTCGTGCGGGATATGGACCGCGCAGGCAAGCTGGTGGCGGCGATTTGCCATGCGGGATGGCTGCTTTGCTCGGCGGATATTTTGCGAGGGCGTAAAGCGACCTGCTTCAAGGCAATCAAGGACGATCTTCAGCACGCTGGCGCGAGCTACGTGGATGAGGAAGTTGTCGTGGACGGCAATCTGATTACCTCCCGCCAGCCGACCGATTTGCCCGCCTTCTGCCGCGAGATTGCACGAGCGTTGGTGTCGCGCTCCGTTGGGCGGCAAGCCGCCTGATCTTGAACTGCTTTTCGCGATAGCCCATCTCTCTGCTGACGGACGCGAACACCCTGCGCCTATTCCACAATTAAGGAACGGCGATGCGTTATCGAAATATTCTGCTCTTCTGTTCCGCGGCCTTCCTGGTCCCGAGCGCGGCTTTGTTGCCTGCTTCCGCCTTTGGCAAAACAAAACGCAAGGGGAGGCTTCTTTATTTCACCTTGTCCGCTGGTTATAAGCACGCGAGCGTGGCCCCGTCGCGGGCCATTGTGACAGAGATCGGAGAAAAGTCAGGAGCGTTCGACACGACGGTCACGAAGGACGTCTCCGTCTTCACCAAGCAAAACCTGAAGAAATACAACGCGGTGATGTTCTTCACGACCGGCGAGCTTCCGATGACCTCGGCCGAGAAGCGCGCGTTCATTGATTTTATTAGATCCGGCCATGGCTTCATTGGGGTCCACAGCGCCACCGACACTTTCTATTTGTGGAAGGACTATCTTGAAATGATTGGCGGTTATTTTAACGGTCATCCGTGGCATCAGAAGGTCACGGTTGACGTGGTTGACCCTTCAAACCCGATCGTCAGCTTCTTGGGCAAGTCCTTTCAGATCGACGACGAAATCTACCAAATTGCCGACTTTCAGTACAAGACCACCCATGTCCTATTGCGGCTTGACCCTCAATCGGTGGACTTGCAAAAGCCGGGCGTGCATTTCCGATTTTACGGTTGGCCGCTGGCGTGGACCCGCAGGTACGGCAGGGGCCGGGTGTTCTACACGGCGCTTGGCCACCGGATCGCGGTATGGAACGATCCTCGCTATCAACGACTCCTGCTGAACGGAATCCGATGGGCGATGGGATTGAACCAATAGCGGCCTTCGATTTCCATGCCTCTGGGGGTTGTGTCGCTTTTTTCTTGACAACCGTTTCGCCCGTCGGTATCAAGAAGATGAACGAGCTGGTCGAAGACGGGAGGGAAGCGAACCGAGCGATAGCCGAACAACGCGACCTCGTTAGGCGAGGTTACCACGCAAACATAAGCCACTGCCCGGGAACCCGGAGACGGGCCAACGGGTGAAGCAGGCATCGTCGGATTAAGGCGTCGCCTAAGGTGGCTGTTCACAGCGCAAACTACGTTGTGTGGAGCCAAAGCTCACACCAGGAGGCCAAGCCCGGAAAAAGCTATGGGCCGGGCGCAAGTCCAAGCCCCGTGGACGTTCTGGCTCCACGGGGTTTTTTATTAACCGCGCTGGCTGGCTTGTTTCGGCCATGGAACAGGAGGGCGAAAGACCGCTCGATTCTTGACTTCCGACGAGGATCGCATGATTTACTTTACCGAGCTCGAAAATTTACCCATGTTTGACGTGAAAGGCGAATACCTGGGCCGCCTGATTGATCTCGTCGTTGACCCGGCGCGAAATTCGCTGCGGGTCGCATCCTACCTGGTGAAAACGCCGTCCCACTCAATCCTTTGCATCACCCACGAGCAGGTCCAATCCATCTCGGTGCGCGCCGGGCAAACCTCTGTTCCCCGAAGTGAGATGGGTTGCTACTCGGCGGACGAAGGGCTGCTGCATCTTAAAAAGGATGTGCTTGATCAGCAGGTGATTGATGTTAATCACCGCAAAGTGGTGCGGGTGAATGACGTGGATTTGGATATCGTGCCGACGGACGGTCACACGGACCTAAGAATACTTGCCGTCAGCGTCGGCATGGCGGCAGCAGTCCGCCGATTGTTGCAGGGGCTCACAGCCAAGCACACTTTGCGGAGGATTTCGACCCTCTTTCCTTCCAAAATGATACGATGGGAATTCGTCAATCTCATTGAGTCCGATCCCGCTCGCCGCTTAAAACTTAAGCTCTCCTCCGATCGTCTGGCCAAGCTGCACCCGGCCGACTTGGCTGACATCCTCGAACAGCTAAGCCGGGATGAGCAACGAGCGGTCATTGAAACGCTGGACGAGGAAACTGCGGCCCAGGTTATATCGGAAATTCCCGCCCAGCTTCAGACCGCGATTGTGGAAAGCATTGATCGGGACAAGGCCGCCGATATTGTGGAAGAAATGCCGCCCGACGAGGCCGCAGATTTGCTTCAGGAGCTTTCCCCGGAAACTTCCGCCGAGTTGCTGGCCGACATGGGAAAGGAGGAAGCAACTGAGGTCAAGGAGCTTCTGGGCTTTGAGGAAAACACCGCCGGCGCACTCATGACCACTGAATACGTTGGGGTTGGAGAAACCGCCACAGTGGGCGGATTGATGGAAATCCTGAAGCATTTTGAGGGAACCCTGGAATCCGTGCATGAGGTCTATCTGATCAATTCGGAAGCCGTGCTCATCGGGACGGTCCCGCTGGGGCGCATCTTGCTGGCCACTCAGGAGACACAGCTCTCGGTGTTGGCAAAGGAGCCCCTCATCCAGGTTCCCGCTCACGCGGATGCCAAGACGGTGGTGGACTTGTTCCACAAGTACAATCTCTTAACTCTTCCAGTCGTGGACGATCATCAACGTCTCATCGGCGTGATTACGGCGGACGACGTCCTCGAATTGGTCGTAAAGCGCCACTGATGGCTACCCCCCGCCCCATGCCCCAAAAAATGCGCCATTGGCGCCGAAACCTTCTTATTTTCCTTTCCATTTTGGGACCTGGCATTATCACCGCCAACGTGGATAACGATGCGGGTGGCATTTATACTTATTCGGTCGCGGGCGCGAAATTCGGCTTC
>JAJYNF010000096.1 GCA_021786455.1 Acidobacteriota bacterium | reverse complement strand
ACATCTCGCGAAAAACGCCGGTGCAGACTCAGGCGATTCGCGTGCCAAACACCTATTGCGGCATCGCCTTCGATCCAAACGGGAAAACGTTTTACGTTTCGGGCGGCGTGGATGACAACGTTCACATTTATGACCTCGGACCGAACGGATGGGCCGAGCGCGGCGGAAGTCCGATTGCTCTCGAACACCGCGGCAAGGGGGTCGGGCTCAATGTCAAACCCCAAGCCGCTGGCATTGCCATCACGGCCAATGGCAGAAAGATCGTTGTGGCAGACTATTACAACGACTCCATCTCCGTCCTCACCCAAGGCGCCCACCATCGCTGGAGGAAGACCGGCGAACTTGGCTTACGCCCGGGAAAGATCCGTCCCGGCGAAACGGGCGTGCCGGGAGGCGAATACCCGTTCTGGGTGGTCGTCAAAGGCAACGACACGGCGTATATCTCCAGCCTGCGGGACCGCGAGATTGACGTGGTGAAGCTGGGCCGGACTCCTCGGCTGACCGCGCGGATTCACTTGAAGGGACAGCCCAACAAGTTGTGCCGGAGCCAAGACGGAACCAAGCTTTACGTGGCCGAGGACGAGTCGGACTCCGTCGCGGTGATTGACACGCGCACCAATCGAGTCGTGGAAAACATTTTTGTGGGCGGGCCGCCTCAGTTTTCTATTTTTGCTTCCGGCGAGACAGGAGACAACACCAACAGCGTGGCGCTGGCGCCTGGCGGAACATTTCTCTACGTGACCAACGGCACGGCGAACGATGTGGCCGTGGTCAGTTTGAAGGAGAAGAAAGTCATCGGGTTGATTCCGACCGGGTTGTATCCGGACTCGGTTAGCTTAAGCGGCGACGGAAGCTACCTGTACGTGGCCAACGCGAAGTCACCTACGGGGCCGAACCCCGGCTTCTGCTACGGCCGAGGCGTGAAAGGGAAAACCACGGGCGCGTGCCGGTCAGCGAACCAATACGATCTCCAGTTAATTAAGGCTGGACTGCAAAGCTTCCCCGTTCCGAATCCAAGCCAGCTAAAGCAGCTTACCGTCCAGGTGGCCAAAAACAATCACTATGAGCGCAAGGTCAGCGCGCGCGATTGGCAAAAGATGGCGGCTCTGCGCCAAAAAATCAAGCACATCATTTACATCATCAAGGAAAACCGCACCTACGATCAGGTTTTGGGCGATCTTCCCGTGGGCAATGGCGATCCCTCGCTCACCGAGTTCGGGCAGGCCATCACGCCCAACCTGCACGGCCTGGCCTTGGACTTCGTGGACCTCGACAACTTTTACGATCGCAGCGAGGTGAGCATGGATGGCTGGCCGTGGTCAACCTCTGCCCGCGCTCCGGACGTCATCGAAAAGCAGGTGGTGGTGAATTACGCGGGCCGCGGACTCTCCTACGACTCGGAGGGAGACAATCGAAACATCGACGTCGGCCTGGCTACTTTGGCGGAGCGCCGCGCGGCCAATCCTTTAACTCCCGACGATCCCAACCTTCTTCCGGGCACGGCGAACGTGGCGGCGCCCGATGGGCCTGGCGGCCAGCAGGGCACAGGCTATCTGTGGGATCAGGCCAAGCGGGCGGGGCTTTCCATCCGCAATTACGGCTTCTTCATTGACACACAGCGATACAACCTGAAGGGTCCTGACGCGAAGTATGCGATTCCTGAACTCACCGACCCCTACAAGACCCGAACGCAGGTGGCGTATCCCGCGAATCCGACGCTCGCGCCGGTCACGGACATCTACTTCCGCGGGTTTGACAATTCCTTTCCCGATTATTTCCGCTACAAAGAGTTCGCGCGGGATTTCGACGCCCGATACGCGCGGGGCGGCTTGCCCTCGCTCGTTCTGGTTCGGCTGATGCACGACCATACGGGCGACTTCAACACCGCGATCTATCACCTCAACACGCCCGAGCGGCAGCAGGCTGATAACGACTACGCGGTGGGCCTTTTGGTTCAGAAAATCGCGCACAGCCGCTACGCCAAGGACACGCTCATCTTTATCATCGAAGACGATTCCCAGGACGGGCCGGACCATGTGGACTCGCACCGCAGCATCGCCTTCATCGTCGGACCCTATGTCAAACATCACGCCATAATTTCCACCGAGTACAACACGGTGGATTTCGTTCGCACGATGGAAGTCATCCTGGGCCTCAAGCCGCTCAACGTCAGCGACGCGATTGCCGTGCCCATGGCCAACGTTTTCGACCTCAAGCAAGAAACTTGGACCTACACCGCAACGGCTTCGCGGATGCTGATCGGCACGGGCCTCCCGCTGCCGCCCGCCATCGCCAAGCTTAAACCGCTTGAGCCCACGCACGACGCCGCGTACTGGACGCGAGTCACACGGGGCATGAATTTCAAAAGGGCAGATGATTTCAATTTCGCTCACTACAACCACATCCTGTGGAGAGGTCTGATGGGCAACCGGCCGTATCCGAAGGGCCCCACGCGCCTCGATTTAAGCCACCATCGAGCGGCGTTGCTGCGCGAGCATCGAATGACTGAGGCTCGCGCCCGAACTTTGTGCAGCAGCGGTCATGATTGTAGCGGCGGCCTGTGACCGCCGGCCTTTTTCTCGCAACAACCGGCGCTCGCAGAGCGCCGCTCCAGCGGCCCCGCGCGTCATGCCGAGCGAAGCGAGGAATCTGCTTCTCCGCCGTCCTGCCAGCAGATTCCTCAAGCCGGCTAGAAGCGCCAACCCTCAAAATGACGGGCGTGAACAATTCTGCTGGACGCCACGCTCGTCCGCCTTTCCAGCGTCTGCTATACTAACTCTGCTAGGCGCGGCCCGGAGCCGCGATGGGGGGAAGCATGGGCGTGATGGAAACCGAACGGGAGCTGAGCGTCTATGAATCCATGGCGGCGCGCTTTGACGTGGCGGCGCGCAAGTTGAACCTGGACGGCGGAATTTACCATTATCTACGCAAGCCTAACCGCGAAATCATCGTTCACATTCCGGTCATCATGGATAACGGCAAGCTGGAGGTTTTTGACGGCTTCCGCGTCCAGCACTCCATCGCGCGCGGCCCCTGCAAAGGCGGCGTGCGCTATGGGCCGAACGTTTCGCTCGACGAAATTCGCGGCCTGGCGGCGGAGATGACGTGGAAGTGCGCCGTCGTCAACATTCCTTTCGGCGGCGCGAAGGGCGGCATCATCTGCGATCCGGAAAAGCTGAGCGTGCAGGAGCTTGAGCGCATCACTCGCCGCTACACCGCCGAGATTCTCGATTACATTGGCCCGGAACGCGACGTTCCCGCGCCCGACATGAACACCAACGAGCAGACGATGGCCTGGATCATGGATACCTATTCCATGCACGTCCGCCACACCGTCACCGCCAGCGTTACCGGCAAGCCGATAGACCTGGGCGGATCGCGCGGGCGCCGCGAAGCCACTGGCCGCGGCTGCATGATCGTCACCGACCAGGCGCTCAAGCGATTTGGCCGCGACCGAGCTTCGACGCGCGTCATCGTTCAGGGTTTTGGCAACGTCGGCTCGCAGGCCGCGCGGCTGATGCACGAGGCGGGCTACAAAATCATTGGCGTGACGGACATTCATGGCGGCCTCATCAACACGAACGGCCTGGATATTCCCAAACTCCTCGAACATGTCCGCTCGGGCGGCGTGGTGCCGGATTTTTCAGGCGGCGAAAAAATTGACAACGTCGAGATCCTCGAACAGGATTGCGAGGTCCTTTTGCCCGCTGCCACCGAAAGCCAAATCACCAGCCGAAACGCCGCCCGCATCAAAGCGCGTATCCTCACCGAAGGCGCCAACAGTCCTACTACCGCTCCCGCCGACGACATTTTGTTCGACCGAGGCGTCTTCGTCATCCCCGACATCCTCTCGAACGCCGGCGGCGTCACGGTTTCCTATTTTGAATGGGTTCAGGACCGCCAAGGCTACTTTTGGCCCGAAGGCATGGTGAATGAGCGCCTCAAGCACATCATGGTGCAATCCTTCAACGACGTGGTCGCTTACGGCGAAAAGCACAACGTCAACAACCGCATCGCTGCCTACATGCTCGCCATTGACCGCGTCTGCCTCACGCTCAAGATGCGCGGCATTTACGCGTAGCACTGCTCTGCGGCAACAATGGTAGAATCAGCCCGAGGCGATTGGGCCGGACGCGGAGGAGGCAGAGGCGTAGGGGTTGTCGCCGGCCCGGTATGCCGTGGCCGACTGCAGGAATCGTGCTAGAATTAACGGCAGCGCAAGAGAGCGAAAACCGAGGGGAAGAAGTGGACCCCGAACTAGAAAACTTGCTCAAGGACAACCAACGGTTAGTGAAGGGAACGCTCGGCGCCGTGAATCGGCTCAGCAAGCTGGCAACGGCCGTTGCCGAGAGCCACGAAGAACGAATCGAGCGCCCCACGCGTCTCGCTGAGCACGACGGTGAACGGCTGGACCGCATCGAGCGGATTCTCGAGAGCTTGGCCGCCCTGGTCGAGCGATTTGTGCGCGGGCATCGCGGTAACGGCCAAGCGCAGTGACCCACCGGCTGGCGCAGACCCTTCGGCGGGCAGGGTTGCGCCTCCTCAATAACAATCCCCTTCATCGCGGCCTATTCCAGCGCGGCGTCCCGTCACGTCGAGCGCGGCGAGGAACCTGCTTTTCGATGGCTGTATAGGCAGACTCTTCGGACCGACCGAAATCGTCGGCTCTCGGAACGACCGCCGCCTAACGCGGCGTCGAGCCTTGGGTCCAGCCTCGGCGTAGATAAGCCGCCAGCCGCGCCGCGTTTCGAGGAAACTTGAAGCCTCGACGCGGCATCGGACTACCCAGCGCTATACTGGAACGTTGGAGCGAGTCGCGTGTTGGAATTTGGCAAAGAGGCTCAGCCGTACCGAGCGAGCATTGTCGGCAGCATCGGTTTCCTGGTGATGTTTTCGGCGGCGTGCTGGGCGCATCCGGCGGAGGTTCGGATTCCGCTCACAATTCCCTCCGGCTCGCCCTTGCGGATCAAGCTGACGCGCCGCGTTCCCATCAAAAAAGTCGGCGTTCGAGTCGAGGGACGGCTCATCGCGCCGGTTTATGTTTATAACCGCAAAGTGCTTCCCAAGGGAACGCTGGTGCTGGGGAAGGTCGTTGAGGTGCAAGGCATCTCGCGCCTGGCACGCGCGCGGGCGATCATGGCGGGCGACTTCACACCTTGGCGAACGGCCAAGGTGCGGTTCAACACGCTGGTTTTGGCCGACGGAAAGCGCTTATCCATTCAAACGCGAGCCGCGCAAGGCGAGCCCCAAGTGGTTCGCTTGACAAGTGGCGCGTCCAAACGGCGACGGCACGGAAGAATCTCCCGGGCAATTGCAAACGCCAAACGTCAATTGAAGATGGAAAAACAGCAGGCGCTCGGGCAATGGAAAGGCCCCGGAAAGCTTCACCGCCTTTGGCGATGGGCCAAATCGGTGGCTGTGGCCCGCTTGCCCTATCACCGCCAATCTTACCCGCCGGGCACGGAGTTCACAGCGGCGCTCCGGCAGTCGTTGAATTTGGGAATCGAACAAATTCCCGCAAAGGCTCTGGACGCGGTGGGGACGCCGCCGCCAGCCAATAGCGTGGTTCACGCGCGGCTCACAACACCGCTCGATTCAGCGACCGCCAAGCGGGGCATGACCGTCGAGGCGCTCGTCACCCGCCCGCTCTATTCTCCCAAAAAGGAATTGCTCATTCCGCAAGGCACGCGGCTGGTGGGCAAGGTTGTCCGCGCGCGGCCGGCCGGCTGGCTGCACCGCGACGGGTCGCTGCGGTTCACCTTTGTGCGCCTGGAACCGCCCGCCACCAAGCCCGAGTTCGTCCCAGGCAGCTTGCAGGCGGTGGTGGTCCCCAAGCAGGCTCATTTGACGCTTGGCCAGGAAGGCGGAGTCAAACCCAAAACCTCCAAAAAGCGCTATCTGACGCCGGCGCTCTCGATTGCCCTCGCCGCCATGACAGCCACGCCGGACCGCGATGCCGTGCGAGGCGCTCAAGCTGGAGCGGCCGTTCCCGCGCAGGGCGGCGCGCTCGGCGCCATCGCCGCAGGCGGATGGGGACTGGGCTTGATTGGCTCGGTGGCAGCCCTGGCAGCGCAGTCTCGATGGGTTTCCGCGGCGCTCGGATTTTATAGCGCCGCCGGTGCGGTCTATTCCAACATCATTGCGCGCGGGCACGACGTGGACTTTCCCGCCAACACCCCGATGGAAATTCGCCTTGGCAATCACCACCCGCCCGCTTCCCGACTCAAATTGCCCCATCCCACGCGCGGGTGAGCCGTATGGAAAAACCTTCCTTGGACTAAAGTCGCTCCACTCCCCTAAAAAGAATGGCCGCCCAGCGGACGGCCATTGAAGATCAAAGCGAAGCCGGCAGCGAGCTCAGAAATTGAGCCTACCTTGGAACGCAATCATACGGACGGAGCTATCGCCGCCCAGGAACGAGCCAAGCAACCCAGTGGCCGGAGAAACCGTGCTCGAAATAGCCCCGAAGCCGGTCAGGGTGCTGGTCTCTCCGGGGATGCCCGCGCCGTTGGCTGGGAAGCTGAAGTTCGGATGATTGAAGACGTTGAAGAACTGGCCGGATACCTGGAAGTTTACTTGCTCGGTGAGCTTGAAATTCTTCGTGAGGAAGAAATCGGACCAGTGGAAGCCAGGGCCACGTAGGAAGTTTCGCTGCATGTTGCCAAAGTTGCAAAGCGCGGGAGTGCTGTTTTCGCCCGCCACTGCGGACGCAATGTTCGCCGAGGGTGGAACGCACGCCAGGGTGTTTGGATCCACTACGGACAGGAACGCGTTGGGGTTCAAGAACTGAACCTGCCCGGGTTGCGTCACGCCGTTGATGGCTCCGGAGTGATACAGCGGCTGGCCAGGAACCAGGTTGGCATAAACCACGCCGCTGGTGTTGATCAGCAGGCTGCTGATTCCGCGCTGCTGAGCATGGAAAACGGCCCGCTGAGGCGCATCATGGCCCGCTGGGGAATATTTTAGAAGGTGAACTTCACCCCAAACCAGATCGTGCGGCCGACCTGCCAGTATAGAGGCTTCCCGTACTGGCTGTTGACGGTCACGGGCCCGCTGCTGCCAAGGTCGCTGACCGCCGAGTTGTTCAGGGCGGACTGCAAATTGTAAGGGTTCATTGCCGCCGCATAGAACGGAATGCCGTCGGCGATCCACTTGCCCCCCGGCGCAATGAATTCGGAATTGAACCCGCCGGAAGTGTTAACGGCGAACGCCTGATACGATGAGTCGATCTGCGTGTTGTAGGCTGTCACGCTCCGCTGGTCGAACAAGTTGATAAAGTTGACATCGAAGCTCAGGCTTTTGTCTTCCGACACTTTGAAGGTCTGGGTGATTTGGAAGTCCGTATCATTCCACCAGGGCGTGCGCCGGGTATATGGCGTCCCCACGGTGACCGCGCCGGTGTTCGGGTCTTGGGTCACGGGAACGAACTTCCCGCGGCCCGCGACATAAGCATCCCACCCGCCGCTCGTCTGGAAATAGGGGGCGAAATTGTAGCCTACATCCGCGAACGTGGACACCGGCGTGCCGGAGTAAAGGAATTGGGCGACACCGAGGGCCGTCGAGAGATTATGGCCTTCGTTGAGCGTGTAGTAAGCGTAGCCTTTGAACTCGTTCGGCCGGTCGGTGTTGAGGAGCCCGCTCGAAGAGGTGCCCGAGTCATTAAACTGCATGTAGGGCTCATCAAAAGCGCGGCTGTTATTGGGAGCATTCCGGCCGCCGGCGCCATCGGAAATGTCGGAGCTGGTCAGGCCAGAGTAATTGCCCCACAGCCTGCTCCATGTGTAAGAGAACATGCCCTGCCAGTGGCTGCCAAACGTCTTCGCGAGCCGGACGTCAACCGAGTCCCAATCGCGCTGGCCCGGAACCTGAATCGGGCAGGAGGGAGTGCTCGTGGCCGAGCATATACCTGCGCTCGGGTTGCTCGGGTCGAAGTACGCCGGGCTCCCGTAAAGGAATTTGTAGAAGCCGTTGAACGTGCTGTCCACGCCTTGGCCGGGGTTCACGATCACGAACGTCTCGCCGCCCGTACTGCCGTTGAAAATAGCCGAGTCTTCGATCACGTGGTCGAGGCGTCGGCGGTCCCAGCGAGCTGAGAGGACCGTCGTCGGCGTAAGCTGATACTCGAAGCCGAGATCGGATTGGTGTTCGCGATAGGGATTCAGTCCCGGAGCTACGCCTTCCTCAGTAGCGGTGCAGGTGGGGCAGGTTGTCGCATTCAACCTGAAGTTCTGGCTTTCTATGTACGTCAGGCCGGCGGGGGTTTTTCCGCCCGGGAAGACGGCCTGGGTCGTTGAGCCGGTGCCGGGGCAATCGCGCGTCTGGGCGTTAAAGATGGGGTCTATGTTCGAGAGTATGGCGGTGTCGAGCGCGTAGTAGCAGTTCTCCCAGTACTGGCCGCCGAAGGAGCTGATGGCCAGGTTGAGCGGCATCGTTTGGTAATGGACGCCGTAGTCGCCATAGATCTTCAATTTACCGTTCTGAAAAACGTCCCACGCCGCGCCAATCTGCGGAGCAATCTTTTTCCCCCAGCCGAAATCAATGGGGTTTGCGATTCCGCCGCTCGGTTGGTTCTCAGCGGGCAGGTTCTCGTGTTCCATGCGTAGTCCGAGGTCGAGCGTCAAGCCGTGGCCGATGGTCCAGGTGTCTTGGGCATAAAGGCTGTGATTGAAGCTGGTGGCGCTGCCGTGTGAGCCGTAGTCAAACACCCACAAGTAGCCGTACTTGCCGGCGCACCCCGTGGTGCCATCAGCCGCCTCGATTGCCGCGCAATTCGCCGCACCGGTCGAGCTTACGGGACTGTAAGTGCCGCCGGGAACCATTTGAACATTGGGTTGGTTGTAGTGCTGGAGGACATTGTTTGACAGCCGGCTGAGCTGATAGCCGAATTGGAAGTTGTGGGTGCCCCACCAACCGCTTTTGATCCAACTGAGGTTCTCATAAAGCTGGAGCTGCTCGCCGGTGTTGTAGCTGGTGTAGTTGGCGTTCGATGGAGAGGTTGAATAACCCGCAACCTCCTGGAGGGAAGCGGGCAACGCCGGGCAGGATTGGCTCGCTGTCCCAAAGTTCGTGCAGTCCGTGGGGTTGGGAACCACCGTCGCGCCCGAGGCTGCCGTGGTCGTTACGGTCCACTGCAAAGTGTCGCCGCCCGAGGGCATGCCGAAGTCGTGGTAGTTATAGAAGTAATAGCCGAAGTGAACCGAGTCCACCAGATTGGGACTGATGAT
>JAJYNF010000114.1 GCA_021786455.1 Acidobacteriota bacterium | reverse complement strand
GGCGATATCGTCGAGGTCCTGGGTGTCGGCGGAGATTGGCTGGAACAGGGACCAGGTTCGTTTCCACGCGGCCAGATCTTGCTTCCTTGGGTACTTGCGCCGACGCGGGCGGAGCAGGCCGTGCTGGCGCGGGATGCGCTGGATGGCCATGTGCAAGAGAGGCAGATCCCACTCGCGTTTCAGGTGTTGGGCGCCGAAGGTGGGCAGCCGACGCCGCAGGGCGACGACCTAATCGGCCAACTCGCCGGTGATCTTGTGGGGACAGCGGTGGGGCGCCCGCGAGAGTTCCTGGAGGCCGTCAAGCTTCTGGGCTTGGTAGCGCCGCAGCACGGTCGGCACGGTGGTGGCGAAATCCCGCGCGGCGCGTTCGAGGCCGTGCTGGCGGACGTAGGTGACCCATCGGAGGCGATCATTAAACCCGTTTTTCATCTCACGAATCACGTCGAAGTAAGCAGCGGGAGCGGGCATAGCCCGCTGATTTTAAGGCGGTCGGCGGCTGCCTTGCCCCCCCACCACCAAGGCAGCGATCTCTCCCCTCCTCTTTGCACTCACACACTTCAACTCCACATGGGGGATACGATGTGAGTAGGCTCTACCAAGTGTGGCTGCGGTTTGACCGACGGGCGCGGGGTCTGGTATCTTGGCGTTTTCAGCAACGAGGTGGGATTCAGGCCTGAATGTCCAACGTTCGCATCACTTTTCCTGACGGGGCCGCGCGGGAGTTTCCCAAGGGCGTAACCCCACGCGAGGTCGCGCAATCGGTCAGCCCGCGGCTAGCCTCAGAAGCTCTCGCGGCGCGTGTAGATGGGCGGTTGGTGGATTTGACCGCACCGATCGAAACGGACACGTCGGTCCAGATCATCACGCCGTCGTCGCCCGAGGGTCTGGAGATTTACCGCCATTCGAGCGCGCACCTGCTGGCGGCAGCGGTGCTGGAATTGTTTCCCGACGCCCATCCGGGAGTGGGTCCGCCGACCGAGACCGGATTTTTCTACGATTTTTACCGGGAAAAGCCGTTCACCGAAGACGACCTCGGAAAGATCGAAGTCAAGATGCAGGAGCTGGTCCACGCCGACATGCCATATGAGCGGGTTTATTTCCCGAAAGAAGAAGGGCTGAAGCTTTTCAAAGAAAAAGGCGAGTTTTTGAAGTGTCAGCTTATCGAGGAAAAAGCCGAAAAGGTTTTTTCTGCTTACCGCACGGGGAAATTTCTGGATTTCTGCCGCGGGCCGCACATCCCTTCCACGGGGCGCGTGAAGGCATTCAAGCTGCTGAGCGTGGCGGGGGCGCACTGGAAAGGCGATGAGCATTCCTACCCGCTGCAGCGAATCTACGGGACGGCGTTTTTCAGCAAGAAAGATCTCGACGAGTTTCTGGCCAAAATCGAGGAAGCCAAGAAGCGCGATCATCGGCGCCTGGGCAAAGAACTCGATTTGTTCAGCATCCAGGATGACGCCGGGCCAGGGCTGATCTTCTGGCATCCGAAGGGCGGCATCATTCGAAAGGAAATCGAGGACTGGCTGCGGGCGGAGCTCATGGCGCGCGGCTACGACCTGGTTTTTACGCCTCACGCCATGCGACTGCATCTGTGGGAAATCAGCGGGCACGCGAACTTTTATCGCGAGAACATGTTCGGGCCGATGGAAGTGGAAAACGACAAGTATCAGCTCAAGCCGATGAACTGCCCGGGGCACATTCTGATTTACAAGTCGCGCACGCGGAGCTACCGCGAGCTGCCGCTGCGCCTGGCGGAATTGGGCACGGTCTATCGGTACGAGCGGTCGGGCGTGATGCACGGTCTGCTGCGCGTGCGCGGCTTCACGCAAGACGACGCGCACATATTTTCTATGCCGGAGCAGGTGGAGCGCGAGGTCCAGGATTGCATCGAGTTCGCGTTTCTGGTGCTGAAGACGTTCGGCTTCGAGCAGTACGAAGTAGAACTCTCAGCCCGCGACCTGAAAAATCCGGAGCATTACGCCGGGACGGTCGAAGAATGGGAGTTGGCGGAAGGCGCACTGAAAAAGACGCTGGAACGAATGAACATTCCGTTCAAAGCGATGCCGGGCGAAGCGGTGTTTTACGGGCCGAAGATTGATTTGAAACTGGTGGATGCGATTGGCCGACCCTGGCAGTTGACAACCGTGCAGTTTGACTTCAATCTGCCACGGCGGTTCGGGCTGGAATACGTCGGCCCGGACGGACGGCTGCACACGCCGGTGATGGTGCATCGGGCACTGCTTGGCTCGATCGAGCGGTTATTCGGCGTGCTGATCGAGCATTACGCGGGAGCGTTTCCGGTGTGGCTGGCGCCCGTGCAGGCTACCGTGCTGCCCATCAGCGAGAAGCATCTCGATTATGCGCGGCAGGTGACCGAGGAATTGCGAGCCGCCGGGCTGCGAGTTCATCTGGACGACCGCAACGAGAAATTGAACGCGCGCATTCGCGACGCGCAGCTACAAAAAATTCCATTCATGCTCGTCGTGGGCGACCGCGAAGCGCAGTCGAAGACGGTCTCGATGCGGCGGCGCGACACAGGCGACGCCGGCTCGAAACCGGTCGGCGAGTTCACGGCGTGGGCGCGCGAGCTTATCGACAGCCGCGCGACAAAATGGTAAGCTGTTGGGGGTTGTGGCAGAGTTGTACCCATCGTCCACGGGAAGCACCGAGACTGACCGGGAGCCGGCCCGACGCGGCCGGAAGGAGTGAATTATCGGCCAGCAATTTGTTCGCATTAACGAGCGGATCCGGGCGAGAGAAATCCGGGTCATTGATGAAGAAGGAAAACAACTGGGGATCATGCCGCCGATCGAGGCGCTGAAGATTGCGCGCGGGCAGGGGCTCGACTTGGTGGAGGTGGCGCCGACAGCAAACCCGCCGGTGTGCCGCATTATCAATTATGGAAAGTACCTCTACCAACTCAACAAGCGGCAGCACGAAGCCAGAAAACACCAGAA
Source organism: Acidobacteriota bacterium (assembly GCA_021786455.1). GTDB lineage: Bacteria > Acidobacteriota > Terriglobia > UBA7540 > UBA7540 > JAKCCV01. The sequence continues at coordinate 6,306 of JAJYNF010000114.1, read as the reverse complement.
GTCGGCGGGCCTAAAGGAAGTAAAAATGCGAGTGCGGATTTCGCAGCACGATTACGAGGTCAAGCGCAATCGCATTGTCGAGTTCCTAGGCGAAGGCTCGAAGGTCAAGGTCACCATCATGTTTCGCGGGCGGGAAATGGCCCATCGCGATCTTGGCTATAAGATGATGGAGCAACTGACCCAGGACCTTATGGAAACCGGGCAGCTTGAAATCCGGCCGCGGCAGGAAGGGCCAAACCTTTCGGCCATCTTCGCGCCGAAAAAGACGGCGGGCAAGACGCCCAAGCCGACGCCGCGACCCGCTTCGACGGGCGCCCCGGCAGGGCCGGCCGCCGTCAGCGAAGCTTCGGGAGGTTAGTTTGAGAAAGTTGAAGACTCATAAGGGCGCCGCCAAACGGTTCAAGCTGAGCGCCACGGGAAAAATCTTGCGGCATCACTCCGGCGCGCGCCACATCCTGACGTCCAAGGCGCGCAAGCGCAAGCGGAGGCTGACGCAGGTTACACAAGTTTCGAGCGCCGACGTGCGCCACGTGCGCGCGATGCTGCCGTACGGAAAATAGGTGTCGGGAATCCGGTTTCAGGCGTCAGGTGTCAGGAAGGGCCGCATCTTCAATCTGTTGCCGCTGAAACCTGACACCTGAAACCGGTTGTTATGGGTGCGGGAAGGCCAATGGCTGGGTGCCTTCGCCCCGTCCGTCAAGGGATGGACGCGGGACATCGCCGCCCCGAAATGCTGCTGAAAGGAGCAAACCCATGCCTCGCGTTAAACGCGGCACGGTCCGCCGTGCCGGACGGAAGAAACTCGCCAAACTTACCAAAGGCTACTTCCTCAACAAAGGCAAGCTTTACCGATTCATGAAGGAGGCCGCGGACCGCGCGGGACGCTTCGCTTACCGCGGGCGGAGACAGCGCAAGCGGGACTTCCGCCGCCTCTGGATCGTGCGCATCGGCGCGGCGGCGCGGCTGAACGACCTCACCTACAACCAGTTTATCCACGGGCTTAAAAAACTCGACGTTCAGCTTGACCGTAAGGTGCTGGCGGAAATGGCCGCCCATGACGCACCAGCCTTCGCCGAGCTAGCAGCGAAGGTGAAGGCGGCAATTTCCGCGGCCAACGCCTAGCCACAGCACGTTCTCTATGTTTTGCAGTAAGTGTGGAATTGCACTCTTTCTACGGCCTAAAACAAAAGAGGGCGCGGACTGCCTTGAAAACTTTGCGTGCTTCTGATTGGGTTAGGCTGGTGGTGCGGGGGAGTGAACCCCTGACTTGCGCCAGATTCGGATTGAGTAAGATGCGATCCGAGGGACGAAGCGTCGAAGTGCGGGTACTTGCCGGGGACTGCCGTGAATTGCTCCCCACTATAGAAGCGAATTCTGTGCAATCTTGCGTGACTTCTCCGCCCTATTGGGGTCTGCGCGATTATGCTCACCCCTCGCAAATCGGTGCTGAGCCGTCGCCAGACCAGTATGTCCGTAGTCTCTTGGGAGTGTTCAGAGAGGTAAGGCGAGTGCTTAAGCCCAGTGGGACACTATGGTTGAACGTCGGCGATGGCTACGCCCGGAATGGCGGAACGAGCAATTGTGGTGCCGATGTCCCAGGAGCGATACCCTAGCAGACGGTCTTCGCAGCGAGCGGAAGACTCGCGCCGTAGCTAGGATGACGACTGGCGGAAATGAAGACTCTTCCACACAGAAATGAACTTATGAGGCCCATCGTTGAGGCCCTAAAGGCGCTCGGAGGGTCTGGATCAGTGGATGAAATTGCGGAAAGGGTAATCGCCTCGCTCCAGATTCCCGACGAGCTTGCCAGTCGCCCTTACGTCAGTAGGCGCGGGAGGCGCGACCCGAGAACGCAATTAGAATATGATTTGGCGTGGGCAAGGACCTATCTCAAACAGCTCGGGGCTCTCCAAAACTCTGAGCGCGGTGTTTGGGCGTTAACGGGAAAGGAGTTGCAAGCGGACCAGGTGGTGCCGCGTGACGCCACAGGCGAGACGTCGCCAGCAATGGCCTGGCAGGAGCGGATCAACATGCTCTTGCTTGACGTGCTTTCCCCCGCCGCCTTCGAACGCTTGATCCAGCGCATGCTGCGGGAAACGGGTTTCATACAAGTTGAGGTGACGGGCCGAACCGGCGACGGTGGAATCGACGGAACGGGGATCGCGAAAATTAACGGAATTCTTAGCTTCAGGGTTGTTTTTCAGTGCAAACGCCGCCGTGGAGGAATTGGCGCCTCGGAGATAAGGGACTTTCGAGGGGCAATGCAGGGGCGTGCCGATAAAGGGCTCTTTGTTACGACCGGTTACTTCACGCGCGATGCAGTGAAAGAGTCAACGCGCGACGGGGCGATTGCGATAGATCTGGTTGATGGGGAAAGGCTGGCGGAGAAGCTCAAAGAACTGAGGTTGGGGGTCAAAATTGAGCTGACGGAAAACGTGACTATTGATGAAGACTGGTTCAAGTCGATATGAGCGTGGGATAACGGCATGCTCAATGCGCGGCGCTGTGGGTGGGGATTTCTGGGAGGCGCGGCTGGCCCGCCGCGTCGTGCTCCGTCGCTGTCGGCGGCCCCGGGACCCCGAGGAGGTGTGCAACCTCATGCGACGAATGCAAGGAAGGGCTGCGGGGCTCAGCCGGTCGGGCAGACCCTCATCCCGATGCAGCCCCAATTCCGAAGCATCCCCTGGCCACTAGCCTCAAGGCCTCGCGGCCCGCGGCGCAGGTGGGCCTCGGAGTGGGCGCGACGAGTGCGCAAGCTGCGTAATGAAGAAGGCTACCAAATCCTTTCGCATAGGGACCGCGCCGACTTGAAGCCTGGCCAATACGTGCTCGAAACCACCACTCGCCTGCCGGCATTCAGGCGGGGAATTTCGAAGGAGTTGCGCGCGCGGGTGCTGGAGCGTAACGGGAGCACCTGTCAAATGTGCGGCGTTGCAGCGGGGGACCCTGACCCCAGGGGAGGGCCCAGAACCGTCCGGCTCACTATCGGTCACATCGTTGATAAGTCTAAAGGCGGACGGGACGTCCTGGAAAATCTGCGAGCCCTCTGCACAACGTGCAACGAAGGTCTTCAAAACATCTCACTGCCGAAGCCGGATCGGATCCATCTCCTGTCGCAGGTCCGCCGGGCGACGCTGGATGATCAGCGCGCGGTACTGGATTGGCTCGTCCGCAAATTTAATTTCAAGGCGGTCCCCCAAAGCTAAGCTTTCTAGCTGTCGAGCGCATGGAGGACCCCTCACCCCATCCCTCTCCCCGGTGGGGAGAGGGTGTCCGAAGGACGGGTGAGGGGGCGCCTATCGGCACGGCTGAAGTCGTGCTCTGACCCGGGTGAAAATGACCATTGACGAAAAAGTTCGCAAAACGCTCGCCGAGTTGGGCGTGACGGACGCTCGCGGCGTCGAGGCGCTGTTCGCCGAGGTGCGAGCAACGATGGAACACGAGCGGGAGGAATTAGTCTCGCACGGTGCGGCGAATGAAGCTGAGCGAAATTTGGCGTGCAAGAGACTCCGTGACCGCTGGCTTGCCCGCAAAAGCGGCCTCATCTCGATGATCGATGAGCGCTGGCTGAAGTGTGCCGCAAAGGAAGTGAAACCGGCCGTAGGGAAAGCGTTTAACGAATTGCGCCGGGTAGCAGGCGATATGGAGGTCGAAGGGCTTATATCCCGCGTGCCGATTCGGCTGGAACTGCACGCAACCGACACATTCGAAATGAAGGAATCGGTGTCGGCCCTCGTCAAATCGGCCGCTTGGCTCGACCTCACGCTTCCCGGCAATCGGCGGCCGCTCGGCTCGATTCATCCGGTAACGCGCGTGCTGAGGGAAATTGAAGATATCTTCATCAATCTCGGCTTCAGAATCGAGACCGGGCCGGAGATTGAAACGGTTTATTACAACTTCGACGCCCTGAACATTCCGGAGACACATCCGTCGCGCGATGATTGGGACACGATTTACGTGGACAACGCGAACCAGGGGTTAGGAGTCGCTGGTGAGAAGTCAGAAGTCAGGAGTCAGAAGTCAGAAGAAGAGCGCCCCCTGACGCCTGACACCGGGAACTTGAAACCGTCTCTTCTTCTGAGGACGCACACTTCGCCGGTGCAGATCCGCGCGATGCAGAAGTACGGCGCGCCGCTTTATATTATTGCGCCCGGGAAGGTTTATCGGCACGACAACCCGGATTCGTCGCACGCCACGATGTTTCATCAAATCGAAGGGCTTGCCGTGGACCGCGACATCACTTTTGCGGACCTCAAGGGCACGCTCGATTTCTTTGCCAAGAGATTTTTCGGCGGCAAGGTGCGCACAAGCTTCCATCCGAGCTTTTTCCCGTTCACCGAGCCGAGCGGCGAGGTGGCGATCAGTTGCGTCATCTGCGACGGGCAAGGTTGTCGCGTTTGCAAGGAAAGCGGTTGGGTGGAAGTCATGGGCTGCGGCATGGTGCATCCGGAAGTGTTGCGAAACGGTGGCATTGATCCGTCGAAGTTTGCCGGCTGGGCCTTTGGCCTAGGTGTCGAACGTTATGCGATGATGAAATACGGCATCAACGATATCCAGCTTTTCTACCAAAGTGATTTGAGGTTTCTGGAGCAGTTTTGAAGATTTCGTTGAATTGGCTTCGTGAATTTGTCGAGATTGCTGCCAGGCCGAAGCAGCTCAAGGCGGATATGACTTCGGTCGGCCTGAACGTGGAGTCGGCCGCGGCGATGGGCAACGACTGGCTGCTGGACGTCGAAGTCACCACCAACCGGCCAGACTGCCTTAGCCATTACGGCGTGGCAACGGAGGTTGCGGCGTTCTATCAGAAGCCGCTTAAGCGTTTGGATTTTACGCTCGAGGAATCCCGTGAGCCCGCGGATAAAAAGGTCTCCATTGAAATTGCTGATCCGGAGCTTTGCGGGCGGTATTGCGGGCGAGTGATTGAAAACGTGCGGGTGGCGGCTTCGCCGGAATGGCTGGCAAGGCGTCTGGAAGCGATTGGGCAGCGGCCGATCAACAATATCGCCGACGTAACGAACTACGTGCTGATGGAACTGGGGCATCCGCTGCATGCGTTTGACCTGGAGCGGATTCGCGAACGCAAGATCATCGTGCGCCGGGCTCGCGCCGGCGAGCCGCTGCGCACGCTCGACGGTGTGGATCGGCGGCTCAGCGCCAACGATCTTGTGATTGCGGATGCCGAGCGGCCCCTGGCACTCGCGGGAGTGATGGGCGGCGAAGACTCCGAAATTTCTTTGAACACGCGCGCCGTGCTGCTCGAAAGCGCTTGGTTTGATCCAGCCTCGATACGGCGAACGTCGAAGTCGCAGGGACTGCACACCGAAGCCTCGCACCGCTTCGAACGCGGCGCGGACATCGAACGGGCGGCGCTCGCGTGCGACCGCGCGGCGGCGCTGATCGCCGAACTGGCCGGAGGGAAAATCCTGAGCGGGCGGCTGGATATCTATCCCGGACGGAGAAGCCGCGACGCGATTCTCCTGCGCCAAACTGAAATCGCGCGCCTGCTTGGGACCGAAATCGCCCATGAAGCAGTCGAGCGCATTTTGAAGGCGCTCGGGTTCACGGTGAACCGCGCGGCCGGCGAAATGTGGCAAGTGACGCCGCCGTCATTTCGTCTGGATGTCACACAAGAAGTGGATTTAATCGAAGAGGTCGCTCGGCAACTGGGTTACGACCGGCTGCCCGCGCGCGTCCTGCCGGCGCCGCCGCGTGTCGCGACGGACGCCGAGCGGGAAAAGATGCTCGCCGTGAGCGCGCGGCTGGTCGGACTGGGCTATCGTGAAATCATTCCCTCAAGCATCGTGGACCCCGAGGAAAATGCGCTGTTCACGGATCAGCTTCCGGTGCCGCTGGCAAATCCTCTGAGCCAGGACGCCTCGGTGATGCGCTCATCGCCCTTCGTCAGCCTGGCGCGGGCACTCGCTTTTAATCACGGCCGTGGGCAGACCGATCTCCGCATTTTCGAGATTGGCAAGACCTACCACGCGGCGGGGGCCGAACATCCCCTGGAGCGTCGCGTGCTCACGCTGGGACTCACGGGTCTTCAGCGAGCGCCGACCGTTCACGAGACATCCCGCGAATTTGATTTCTTCGACCTTAAAGGCGACCTCGAACGCCTATTCGAGATTTTCGATTTGCCCCAAACCCGTTTTGAGCCAGCCACGTGTAAACCTTTTGACCCGGAAGTCAGCGGGCAATTTTCAATCAGGGTGGCGACGCTCGCCCGCTTCGGACGGCTCACGGCCGAGATAAAACGGAAGTACAAGCTGCGGACTGAAGTTTGGCTGGCGGAGGTCGAATTGGATC
>JAJYNF010000217.1 GCA_021786455.1 Acidobacteriota bacterium | reverse complement strand
AGTCCCGGATTTACCGATGCGCCAAAGTAGGTTTTTAACCGGCACCGACAGGCGCGCCTGCGGGAGTTTCGTCAGCTATCCCGGCGACGCTCCAGCTTCTCTCGTGTCGGCGCCATAACCTTTATTTCCCCTATTTCCCCACCTCGCAGGGCTCCGTATGAGCCGACGCGCAATCACGGAGAGGTCACGCGTTATGAAGTATGCAGGTTTCATAACTACCATAGTGGTCGCGGCGCTTGCGATGACCGCATGCGCGCCGGTTCAGGTGTATCACCCAAAACCCATCGCGCCCGCCTTGACAGCGGAGCGGCTGGAAGGCCGGTCGTTGAGCGATCCGCAATTGCGTCGCTTCATGGAAGTTAATCTCGGCCGCCCTCTAAAGACCTGGCCGCTCAAATCTTGGAACCTTAATGAACTGGCGCTGGCGGCATATTATTTCAACCCACAAATGCAAGTGGCGCGCGACCGAGCAGAAGCCGCAGAGGCGGCGATTGTCACCGCGGGCGAGCGCCCGAACCCCACGGTCTCGCTGCGACCGGGCATTCCGAGTCCGTATTTGCTGAGCCTGTTTTTTGATGTGCCTGTCCAGACGGCTGGTCGCCGGGGTTATAAGGTCAAGCAAGCCGGGGCGCTTAGCCAGGCGGCGCGGTTTAACGTCCCGCTGACCGCATGGAAGGTTCGGAGCGCGGTGCGCGCGGCGCTGGTTAATTATCTCTTCGACCTGCGACAGGCGGAGTTGGCGGCAGCGGCAACGCGCTTGCAGGCTCGTCGGGTGAATGGCCTTCACACGCAATGGGTGGCGGGTGAGATCGCGCGCCCCACCGTAGTTTCCGCCAAGGCCACTTTCTTTAACGACCAAATGGCCGCGCGGGCCGCGGAAGGCCGAGTTTTGCAGGATCGGGCGGCGCTCGCGGCGGCGATTGGCGTGCCTGTGTTCGCCCTCCGCGGGATTCGTCTTCGCTGGCCGGGCTTTGCCCAATTGCCTTCCGCCGCCTCGCTTCCGCCTCGGCGGATCCAACGCGACGCCGTGCTCAACCGACTGGATGTGCGCCAGGCGCTTGCCAATTACGCCGCCGCCCAGGCCGGGCTCCAGCTTGAGATCGCTCGCCAACATCCGAATTTCCAGGTCGGGTCCGGCTACGACTTTGAAGAGGGTAGGAATTATTTTGTCACGGACTTGGCAGCCGTGCTTCCCATATTCAATCGAAATCAAGGCCCTATTGCTCAAGCGGAAGCCGCGCGAAAGCTGGCCGCGGCGCAGTTGATGGCCGTCCAGGCCCGGGCGATCTCTCAGAGCGAAGCGGCTCTCGCAAGCTATCGCACCGCGCTCGCTGAATGGAAGAATGCCGAGAAATCTACCCATGAGATCCGCCGGATCCTTGTGCCGCTGGCGAAGCAATCCGTCACCGTGGGAGAAACGAATTGGCTGGCGTTGAACAGCGCGCAACTTCAAGAGCTAACGGCGGCGAGCGCCGCGTTGCAATCGTTGGGTCGGGCGCAACAATCGCTCGGGCAGCTCGAGGACGCTGTGGAGCGGCCGCTCGAAGCAGGCGAAGCCGCGCCAGCGTTCCGCCGGGTGCGGGCACCGACTACGCCAGGCAATAAACAAAATGATTCGGGCCAGCCGGAGGCTCGCGTCAGGCAAATCGGGAGGGACATCCGATGAAAAAACCCCAATTTTACTGGTTTATCTTCGCCGCGGTTGCGGGCTTGATCGCTGGGCTGGGGATACGCAACCGGGCGGCTCGGTTAGGTTTTGCGGCCGCTGCGCCCGTCCCACCCGTCGGCTCGAGGCCATTACGCCCACCGCAAGCCGTGGACGACGAGGGAAACATCCTTATTCGTCTAAGCGCCGTCGCGCAAGCGCATCTCGGCATTCAGGTGGCGAGGCTGGAGAGGGCGCGCGCGCGCCAACGGACATCATTGCCCGCTATGGTGGCGCCCGTCGCGGGCTTGGTGAGCCTGGTCGGAGCCTATCAGGCGGCTGATGCGCAGGTACGAAAGGCGCAAATCGCGGCAAATGTGGCGAAGCAAGAGTATGTGCGGCTGGAGGAACTCTACAAGGACCAGCGCAACACGTCCGCCAAGGCGGTAGAGGCGCAAGCGGGAATTTACCACAGTGACGAAGTGGATGTTCGGACAGCGCGCCAGGGACTGGCGTTGGCCCTGGCTTCCATTCGCCGAAATTGGGGCCCGGTTGTGGAGAAATGGGAGAAGCGCGGCTCCGTGACCCTTCAGGACGTCCTCGCGCGGCGCGAAGTGCTGGTGGAACTCACGCTTCCTTTTGGAGCGCATTACGCTCCGCCGTCGGTCGTCGGGCTGGAGCTGCCCGCGGGTGGGCGCGCGTTGGCGAAACTCGTCTCGGCGTTTCCGCAAGTGGACCCGCGTGTTCAGGGGGTGGATTTCATTTACCTGACTCGAGGCCGTCCAGGGCTCGTCCCGGAAGTGAATCTGGTGGCGCATTTCGGTGTGGGTCTGCTTGAGACCGGCGTGCGCATTCCTTCAAGCGCGGTGGTTTGGAAGGGTGGACAAGCCTGGGCATACGTGGCGATAGCAGCCCATCGGTTTGAACGCAGAAGGGTGGCCACGCAGGTGCCCATCCATGGCGGGTGGTTTGAAGCGCGCCACTTTGTGGCGGGCGAGCGAATAGTGACGGGAGGAGCGGAAGAGCTTCTGGCTGTTGAGTCGAGCTCTGCCTCCGGATCGTCCGGCAACCGGGGAGGGGAGTGAAATGCTGAGTAGCATCGTTCGCGCCGCTCTGCGCCGCAAGGGCATTATCCTGGCTCTGGCGGCGGCCCTGTTAGGGTATGGAGTTTATTCGCTGACGCGGGCTAAATACGACGTGTTCCCGGAATTCGCGCCGCCCGTCGTTTCGATCTATACGGAGGCTCCCGGCCTCTCGCCCAAGCAGGTGGAACTGCTGGTTACCCAACCCATCGAATTCGCCATCAATGGCGTAACCGGAATCGAGTCGTTGCGATCAAAATCCATTCCTGGGCTTTCCGATGTGCAAGTGGTTTTTAACCCCTCCAGCAATGTTTATTTGGACCGGCAATTGGTTTCCGAGCAGTTAGCGACACTCGAAGGACGGTTGCCGGTTGGCGTCCAGTCGCCGGTGATGACGCCGCTGATCAGCTCAACCGGGGACGTGATGGAGATGGGGCTGAGTTCCAAAACTACCTCGTTGATGCGACTGAGAACGATCGCCGATTGGCTGCTTAAGCCGAGGTTGCAGGCTGTGCCCGGAGTGGCGAACGTCGCTATTTGGGGTGGCCAAATTAAGCAATATCAAATCCAGATTATTCCTCGCAAGCTCATTCAATATGACCTGAGTTTGAATAACGTGCTCACGGCAGCCAGGCGGGCGACCGCAGTGAGAGGCGCGGGATTCATTGAAACGGCGAATCAACGCTTTATTCTCTATCCACAAGGCCAATCCGTGACGACCCAGGAGTTGGCGCGAACAGTCTTGATTCACCACAACGGTGTCAACGTCACGCTGGGACAGGTCGCGCGAGTAGTCGAAGCCCCACAGCCTCCGATTGGGGCCGCGCTGGTGGATGGAAAGCCAGGGATCATTGTGAGAGTCAACGAGCAGTACGGTTCCAACACGCTCGCCGTGACTCATCGGCTGGATCAGGCGCTTAAAGGCCTCGACCCAACCCTGAAGCGGGAGGGAATTCGTCTGGATACGGCACTTTTCCGTCCCGCGACGTTTATCGGAACGGCGCTCAATAACCTCCGCGCTTCCCTGACCGTCGGCGCCATCCTGGTGGTCATCGTCATTTTCCTTTTTCTTTTCGATTTGCGGACCGCGGCGATTTCCTGTACCGCCATTCCATTGTCGCTCTTGGCCGCGACCGCGGTGATGACGCGGATGGGATACTCGCTCAACACCATGACGCTAGGCGGCCTGGCGATTGCCATTGGGGAGGTGGTGGATGACGCGGTAATTGACGTGGAGAATATTCTCCGCCGTCTGCGGGAAAATCGCCGCGCGGAAAATCCGCGGCCCGTGGCGCGCGTCGTTTTGGACGCCTCGATCGAGGTGCGCAGCGCCGTCGTGTACGCGACGTTCGCGGTGGTGGTGGTTTTTGTCCCAATCCTCCTGATGAGCGGCATTCCGGGAGCGATTTTTCGACCACTCGGGGTGGCCTATATCTTGTCGGTTCTCGCGTCTCTGCTCGTTGCGCTGACCGTCACGCCGGCCCTCTGCTTGCTTTTATTGGGCCAGAAGCAACTGAGGGAACAAGACCCTCCGATCGTGCGAGCTCTGAAGGCCGTTTATCGCCGTGTGCTGTTGATTGTGGAACGTGGGCCCGTGCTCGTCGGGGCATCGGTCGCCGGGCTGACGCTGCTGGGGCTGGCGGCGCTGCCGACGTTCCGCTCCACATTTCTCCCCCGGTTTCGTGAAGAAGAATACATCGTTCACATGATCGGGTTGCCGGGCAGCTCGCTCCGGAATTCTCTTCGCGTTGGGCGGCCGGTCACCCGCGCATTGTTAGGCGTTCCTGGCGTCGTCACCGTGGGCCAAAAAGCCGGCCGCGCGAACCTTTCCTCCACAAGGGGGCCTTACCAGAGCGAAATTGATGTCGCGCTTCAGCCGACCTTAAACGGGCAGCAGAACGAAGCAGCCCTCCATGGCATTCGCCGCGCGCTACGCAACTTTCCCGGTTTTACGTTTACCGTCAACACTTTTTTGAAAGAAAGAATAGAAGGGATTATCTCCGGTTTCACCTCGCCGGTGGTCCTTAACCTTTACGGCCCGCACCTCAAGGTTCTCGACCGTAAGGCGGAGCAGGCCGCGCAAGTGCTGCGTTCCATCCCGGGAGCGCGCGCTGTACGAATTCAATCGCCCCCAGGCACGCCCGAGGTGGACATTCGGCTGCTACCCTCGCGCCTCGCGCGTTGGGGGTTTGAACCGGTCTCGGTCCTGAACGCTGTTCAAACCGCCTTTGGGGGGCTCAATGTGGGCCAAGTGTATCAAGGCAATGAGGTCTTTAATGTGAACGTCGTGCTTGATCCGCGCAAACGGCAGAACCCCGGCGAGGTTGCAGCATTGCCGCTTCAAAGTCCCGCCGGCAACTACGTTCCGCTCGGCCAGCTCGCCGACGTCAAGGAGCACTCCGGCCGCTATGTGATTCTCCACCAGGGGGCCCGAAGGGTTCAGGCAGTGACGCTCAGTGTCGCCGGCCGTAGCCTCGGCCCCTTTATCCGTCGGGCGCAGCGCGAAATCCAGGCGCAGGTTCGATTTCCGGCGGGCACCTATTTTGAATTTAGCGGGACGGCAGAAGCGCAAGCAAAATCGAAGCGAGAATTGCTGGTCCACTCGCTGCTGGCGGCCTTGGTCATTATTCTTTTGCTCTCCGTGGTCATGATGAATTGGAGAAACCTGTTGCTGGTGTTGGCCAACTTGCCTTTTGCCTTGGTGGGCGGCGTCCTGGCGGCGTTCGTCACCCACACGGCGCTTTCGCTGGGCGCGCTGATTGGTTTTATCACGCTTTTCGGCATCACCCTGCGCAACTCAATTATGCTCATCTCGCATTATGAGCATCTAGTTTCAGTGGAGGGGGAGACGTGGGGTCTTGAGGCTGCCCTGCGCGGCGCCTCGGAGCGGTTAGCGCCGATTTTAATGACGGCTACAGTGACGGGCTTAGCCCTGCTCCCCTTGGCTCTCGGCTCGGGCGACCCGGGGCGCGAAATTGAGGGACCCATGGCCATCGTCATTCTGGGTGGCCTGGTGACCTCGACTGCGCTCAACCTTCTGGTGCTACCCACGCTCGCCTTGCGTTTCGGAAGGTTTGAGCAGCAGGGGCGGGATGAGGCATTGTTATAATATATGTCCTGAATTGGCGAATCGGCTTGGCAAACGGCCCTACCCAAGGCATGTCCCCCATGCTGGAGAGACTTTCAATCGCGGGGCGTGCCTGTCGCTGTTTTTGCGATCCGCGCGATGAACCAAGGAGATAAACCCATGGATTCCCGGAACGGAACCGTCTCGCGCGTGATCCACGCGTGGGGAATGGTGCTCGGAGGCCAGCGGCCGCTTCTTTCGATTGAGATCACCCGCGAATGTCCGCTGCATTGCCCGGGCTGTTACGCTTACGAGCCGGGCCATTTGGGCGCCGTCGGCTCGCTGGCCCAGCTCAGCGATTTCAAGGGCGAGGCGCTGGTCGAAAAAGTTCTCCACCTGGTTCGCCGCCACCGTCCGATTTTTCTTTCCATCGTTGGCGGCGAGCCGCTGGTGCGCTACCGCGAGCTGGAAATCCTTCTCCCTCAGCTCGACGCCATGGGCGTTAAGATTCAACTGGTCACGAGCGCCGTTCGCCCGATACCGATCGTCTGGAACCGCCTCGCCAACCTTCATCTGGTCGTCTCGATTGACGGCCTTCAGCCCGAGCACGACCAGCGCCGCGCGCCCGCCACTTACGACCGCATCCTGAAGCACATCGCCGGCCACTCGCTCGTCGTCCACTGCACGGTCACGCGGCAGCAAGTCCGGCGTCCAGGTTATCTTGAAGAGTTCGCCACCTTCTGGTCGGCGCGCGACGAAGTTCGCAAGATCTGGTTCAGCCTTTACACGCCGCAGCAGGGCGAGGTGAGCGAGGAGCGATTGACGCCGCCCGACCGCGCCCAGGTCGTCGCGGAGCTCGGTCGCATCCGCCGGATTTTTCCCAAGCTGGAAATTCCGCCGGGCGTGCTGGAGACGTATCTGCGTCCGCCCGCGTCGCCCGACGAGTGCGTCTTCTCCCAAATGACCGCGTGTTTTTCCGCCGACCTCTCGACGCGCATCACGCCGTGCCAGTTCGGCGGCCGCCCCGTCTGCTCCGAGTGCGGTTGCATGGCGAGCGCCGGCCTTTCCGCGATCGCCCGAATCAAGCTGGCAGGATTCATCCCCGTCGGCGGCATTTACTCCGCCTCGCGGAAGATTGGCGAGCGCCTCGGCGGCGCAGAACGGGCTAAGGCCCACCTATAGGCGCGCTTACATGCGTGGCCTATGACGCTGCGGCTCAATCATACGGCCGTCATTCATTCGGCTTGCCGTGATAGTTGGCAGCCACGGCATGTCCTTTATGCCGTGGGTTCGTAATCGCGGGACCCGGAAAGAGCCCGAAATCGGTGGCGATGGCTACCAACTCACACCTGCCCCTTCACTCATCCAGCGCCGCGCCGGTAAAAATCGGCCGGCCGGCGAGCGAAGTTTTGAATCCATAAATCGCCAGCGCCAGAACTGACGCCACGCCAACGTAGGTGGACACGGCATACCAGGCGGAAAGATTTGGCGTCGTTGCCAGTACCGCTAGCCAAACGTCTGTTATGAAGAACGTAACCAGCAGCACGAGGCCAAATCGCTTCAAAATAAAAATCAGGATTCCGTAAGCCCCGGCGACGAAAACGGCATCCACTAGCGGATAATTTCCGGGCAGAGCAATCGCCGCGACGAAAATAAGAACGAAAACAGCCGCAGCAATTGAATCCCGGCGGAACAAAAGCCGCAGCAGGAAGAACAAAAAGAAAACGGCCAGCGCGAAGACAAAATAACGGGAGATGATCGATAGCAAGAGGCCCGTTGCGAAGCGCGCCCCTTCGACGGGTCCAAGCAGCGGGACAAGCGGCTCCGGCGGAAGTTTTCCAAACCAGCCTTCGGCAAAATGTTGAAGCGTGAACCAGAGATTCACGCCTACGCCCAGCGCGGCGCCTGTTAAAACATCGCGGCCGACCAGCGGATCGCGGAACTGACCGGCAAGCACTCGGCTCCAGGAAATAATCGAGCTCGGCCAGCGCCGCCGCACGTAAGGCTCAAGCCCGATATAGAGCAACCAGACCAAGGCAGCGTAAAAAAGGCAGTAGCTCGCGCCCATCACAAAAAGCCCGAACTCGTAGCTGGTGGGAAGATGATGGGCGGTCATCGCCCAGGCGAGCAGGAGGGTTACCAGAACGAAGACTGCCAGGCGAAACGCGCCGCGCCGGTCGCCTCGCGCCAGGCGCATGTTTCGCCGCGCCAGCAGCACGGCGGCAATCAGCACTGCCAGCAGCAGTATGATCCCGACGGCCTGCACCACCTTCCTCCGCGTCGTCTCCCTGGACGCTTGCATCCGCGAAGCTTGCGTCCACGGCCAGATCAACTGGAAATAAACCGGCTTGCCGTTATAAGCCGCTGCCTCGACGCGCAATGGAACATCCGACCGCCCCGGCGCCGTGCCCGTCCATGCCGCGCGCGTGTCGCTCCAAGTTGGAGGTGTCCATTCCGGCGTCGCCGGCTTGAACTGGGCCACGTCGAGACCTGCGGCCTTGAACAGCGGCGACCAATCCGGCGTAGCAGCCGTCGCACCGGCGGTCGCGGCGGCCGTAGCGCCGGCCTTTAGGACGGCACCTGTCGCAGTCTCGCTCTTGACTTCTTCCCGCTGCGGCGGCACGGCCTCGAACTCCTCCAGCCGCCCGCTCGGATCGAGCACGGCATAAGTCATTCCGGAAATATCTCGCGGCGGGTCGTCGGCCGTCACCGCGCCATTCACCGGATCGCCACCAAAAAAGATTTCGGGTTCGAGATACCTCGGGCTTTGGCGATACCAAAATTCAATCGCCGAAGGATTGCCCAATTTCAATTGTTGCCAGCGGTCGGGAGATTTGTCGTGGTTTTGGATGTAGCGCAGGTAACCGTTGTCGTAGCTATATCCGTAAGCCGAATCCATCGGCGTCGCGGTGTAGCCAAATTGCCGGATCAGGTCGCTCGCTTTCGCTGCCAGCACGTCCGGCGGCTGGCCGAGCGGCACCACCCCCGGCATCTTCGTCCTGCCATTCAGCAGGCAAATCGCAACGATCCCGGCCACGATCCAAGCCAGAAACGCGATGGCGGTCCTTGGCTTAAAGCCTTCCGTTTCGCCTGCGGCCGCCACCAGTTCCGGTGACGGTGTTTCACCCGCCGCGAGCGCGGCCGCCAGCGGATCGCCGCCCGGCAACCCGGCGGCCACTTGGAGCGCCGAAGCCGGCCGCAGCTTGGGGTCTTTTTCCAGGCAGCGGAGAATCACTCGTTCCGCCGCCGGGTCGAGGTCCGTCACGTGGCTCGAAGGAGCGGTCGGTTCCTCTTCCAGATGTTTCAGCCGCCACTCGTTGAGCGTCGCAGCCTCAAAAGCCTTTTTGCCGGTAAAGATTTCGTAGAGCACCAAGCCGAGCGCGTACAGGTCGCTTTTGACGGTCACGGGTTTGCCGGAAAGTTGTTCCGGCGACATGTACGCCGGCGTGCCGACGATTTGCCCGTCCGCGGCTTCCTCCGGC
>JAJYNF010000275.1 GCA_021786455.1 Acidobacteriota bacterium | reverse complement strand
CCGTGCCGGCCCACGTTCAGGGCCCCCTTCAGGTGGCCGCTCAATTGCGATACCGAAAGGCCAATCAATATTTCATGAATTTCGTCTTTCCGGGGCAGTTCGTCAAAGCGCCGGTCACCACGATGTCCTCCGGCACGGCGGAGATCGCCCTGCTCAGTTCCAGCAGACCCAGAGGAAGAGCTGCTGTCCAAAGCGCCCCGAGATCGGCCCGTCGGTCTTTGAAGCCGAAGGAATCTGCTGTCCTCAGCTTCCGAAGAGGCCGAAGATGACTCGGCGGGACTGGCTCCACTCAGGGGTTATGCTCCTGGCTGCTTTTGCCACAAGCTGTTCTCGCTCAACTTCAAATCGGAAATCCCGAATCTTCAATAGCGCTGCCCGAAAGCTCACCGGCGAAGGTCCCGGTGTAACCTTTACCAACGTCACGCGACAGGCGGGAATTGATTTTGTGCATTCCTCCGGCGCGCGCACGCACCAACTTCCGGAGGACATGGGTCCCGGCGCGGCCTGGGGCGACTACGATAACGATGGCTGGCCCGATCTTTACCTCGTCAATCAGCCAGGCCCTTGGGGCGCGAAACCCACTAGCGACGCGCCTTATAGCCACCTCTACCACAACAACGGCGATGGAACGTTCAAGGACGTTACGCTGCCAGCCGGCGTTGCCAATCGCGGCGGTTACGGCATGGGCGCGGCCTGGGGCGATTACGACAATGACGGTTATCTTGACCTTTACGTTACCAACTATGGTCGTTCCGTTCTTTACCACAATAATGGAGACGGAACTTTTACCGACGTCACCGACCGCGCTCGCGTGGCCAATCATCTTTGGGGCATGACGCCGGTGTGGATTGATTACGATAACGACGGCTATCTCGATCTCTACGTCACCAATTACGCCGACTATAACTTAAAGGGAGTGCCTTCGGGCGCCACGGCCCAGGAGTACGGTGTCAACGTTCCGTTTACTCTCAATCCGGCTTCCTTTCGCCCGCTTCCCAATCGCCTCTACCATAACAACCACGACGGAACTTTCACGGACGTGGCGCCGCGTTTAGGCGTGGCGAATCCGAGCGGGAGAAGCCTGACGGCCGCTTTTGCGGATTTCAATCTCGACGGTTGGCAGGATTTCTACGTTGGGAACGACATCGCCTCGAACCGCATGTACCAAGGGCTCGGCGGCGGGCGGTTCAAGAACATTACCGCGGAATCCTGGACCGAGGACAACCGAGGAACGATGGGCATCGCGATCGGGGATTACGACAACGCCGGCGACCTGGACATGTATCTCACTCATTGGCTGACGCAGGGTTTCTCTCTCTATCAGAACCTTTGGATGGCGCAGCAGGAGCGCGGCCCGCTCCATTTCTCCGACGTTGCGGAGATGTACGGCTGCGGAGAAATCGCCATGGGCGACGCGGGATGGAGCACCTTCTTCTTCGATTTCGACAACGACGGCTGGCTGGACATCCTGGCGGTTTGCGGCTCGACGCTCGAAAATAAGGCCGACACCACGCAGCTCATTCCCGAAAGGCCCTTCCTATTTTGGTCGAAGGGAGAGAACGGTTTCTATGACGTGGCACGTTCGGGCGCGGCAGGTCCGGCTCTCCAGCAAGCTATAGTGGGGCGCGGCGCCGCTTACGCTGATTTCGATCGTGACGGCGACTTGGACATGATCATTATGACCAATCACGGCCGCCCGTTGCTGTTGCGTAACGACGGCGGCAATCGGAACCATTGGCTAGCGGTTCACCTGGTCGGGACGCGCAGCAACCGCTCAGGTTATGGCGCGAAGGTTTATCTCACGTCAAACGGTCAGAAGCAATTTCGCCAGTACGGCGTGGCAGGATCCTACCTCTCGCAATGCGCGCCGGAAGCATGGTTTGGCCTTGGGCATAACTCACAGGTCGAGAAGATTGAGATTCTCTGGCCCAGCGGCATTCACCAGACCCTTGAGAATCCACCGCTCGACGTTATGATGAGCATGACCGAAGGGCAGCCGGGGTGGAACACGCTATCGCGAAAGGGCCACCGTAATCCGAAGCCCGCGTAAAAGTCGGTGGCGGGCCAGCAATCCGTGTTGCGTAGCTCTATCCATTCGCAGCCGCGCATGACCCCTTGCGGCGCGAGATAAGCGCCGCCTTCCGCCATTGCACGGTTCTCAAAGACACCTACGGAGGTGACTCGCTGCGACGGAATTCCCCGCCCGTCATTTGGCGGGGGCGCGCACTCCGCTCGCCCTCGGCCCTTTTTCACCGCGCACCACTTCGAACTCGACCGGCTCGCCTTCTCGCAAGCTGTCGAAATTCAGCCCCTGAAGAGCGCTGCGATGGAAAAACACTTCTGCCCCTTCGGAGGTCCGAATAAATCCGAAACCTCGGTCACGGAGAATACGCTTAATCGTCCCTTGCACGGCCACCTCCTGGGCGCATAAGGAGGGCCGCTTTCGCGAGCGAACTTAACGAGGCTCCACGCGAAGGTGTCCCTTCTCTGCGTGCCCGCACTCTATCAGCCCCAATCCCAAAAGTCAAAAGGAAGTCCGCGGGCTTCAGCCGCAATCGAGCGCCCCTAACCGCCTCAGCCGTCTGTGGCCGGAGACGGCGCGGCGTTGAAGGACGCCAGCGCTGTCGGTAACGAATCGAACCTTTCAAACACTGTGCTCAGGCGGGTAATCTGCAAAAGGTCATGTATTCGCCGCGTAAGATTCAACAGTTTCAGGTCTCCGCCTTGCTTCCGCACCGTTGTATAGCCGGCCACGAGGGTCGAAAGTCCGGCGCTGTCTATATAAGTAACTTCGCCTAAATCGAGCACGATCCGCAATTGTCCCGCCCTCGCGCATTCGTAGATTTTGGTGCGGAGCCTCTCCGTTTCTTCCCCGAGTGTAATGCGCCCTCGCGCGTCCAACACCAGAACGTCGCGGATCATCTTCTCCACCAGGTAGAGGGCCATCCAACCTCCTTCCCCAGCTTCAAGAACCTTGCCCAAAGCCGCCACTGAGTACCTGTTTCTTATCCGTGGCGGCATCATACCATGCAAGGGGAGGGTCGGTGAATCTTCGTTGGTGTTGCTTGGCCGGGCGGGCATCGCTCGCGGTCGGGAGTTGTCCGCGTCCTTTTGCGGTCCAGGCAGGGTTAAGGGTTGTCGGTCGGGGCAAGCACCCAGCGGTTTTTCTTGACAAAGTCTTCTACCAAACCCAGGTCGGAAGCGCCGCAAAGAATCAATCGGCATAGCTCTTCCGCTTGGCCGACGCGCGGATCAATCTTGGCCGCTTCGAGATAAACCTGGCGAGACTGGCGGAGGTGTTTTTCTTTCCACAAGGCGACGGCCTCGAGCGTCAGGAGTGCGGCGGAACGAGGCGCGGCAGCTAGTGCCTCAGCGCATTCCTGAAGCGCCGCGCTGGTTTGCTGTTGTTTCCAGAAAACGAACGCCATCAGCCGGTGCCCCGCTGAGGCTCGAGGATGGTTGGTAATCAGGCTTGCCGCCAGTTTCTGAGCGCCAGCCAGGTTGCCTTGGCGGAGAAGAGCGAGCCCCAGTTCCTGTTGGGCGGGAAGAAAATCGGGCTGGGCGGCGACAATCTGCATCAGCATTTGCATGGCTCGCTCTGCTTGGCCGGATCTGGCGAGGATTTTGGCCAACTCAAATTTGGCCTCCCCGTCGGAGGGGTTCAGGGTTATGGCCTTCTCAAGAAGTTGGCGGGCCTGGGCACCGTTGCCCCGCTCGAGCTCGAAGCGCGCCAGAGGAAGATAAGCCGCTTCCAGGCTGGGTGAGGCTCCAACGGCTCGCTCAAAATACTTTGCCGCATCGCTCTCTTTATGGTCCGATAGGAAAATTTCACCCAGCCCGAAGTCGGCGATGGCGCATTTGGAATTTAAGTTGAGCGCGGCGCTAAATTGGGCTTGAGCGGCGGCTTCATCCCCGGTTCTGAGCAAGGCAAGCCCGATATCGGCGCGCGCCGAAGCTTGCTCCATGGGAGAGGCGGCAAGGTGAAGAGCGGCTTTCGCGTCCTCAAGCGCCCGCCGGAGATGCTGGGCGTCCAATTCCCCATTGGCCAGCGCGAGTCGCAGCGAAAAATCCCGCGGGTGCTCCGCCACGGCTTTTTGAATCGGGCCGAGGGAGTCGCGGGGAGCAGCAGAGGAAATCTCGTGGCCCGGCGCCTGCGCCCCGCCTGCGCTCGGAACCATGCATCCCGCGAGCAGTAATCCTACAAGCACTTGAAACGTGTTGATCGCTCGATTCTGCGGGGCGCACGCCCGCACCCGGTCAATGCGCCAGCCGGATCTGCTTAGGATCATGGAGGACAATTTCCGCGTGGCCACCATAGGTGACAATTTGCCCCACAATTTCAATCTCGCGTCCCTCGAGGGCGCTTAAATTTCCAAACCGAGGCCGATCAGAGCCGAAAATTACGGTGCTGAACGGGCATTGGCGATAATTCTGGCAAAAATCCAAAAATGTGTTGCCCGATCGCGAAGTGAAAACTCGAAGGACTCTTCCAGTGACGCACCCGTTCTCACCCGTATGCAGGCTGGCTTGGCGAAAGTCAACGCAACCGGTCTTGCGCGGAAACACAGCTACACCCCGCACAGTATCCGCCGACCGTCGAAGTCCCAGACGGTAAGCGACGAAGGCGCTTAACGCAGCCGCCGACACCATCCCCAGCGCAATCACGGCGACCCGCTTCCGCGACATCGTGCACCTCGTCGGCGTCCGCGCCGAACGCAAATCTCTTTGCCAGTATATCAGGGAGAACACCAAAGAGCGGGAGCCGCACTGCCGAGGCTCGCAAGTTCGTTCTTAGCACCATCGAAATAGTTTTTGCGGCGTGGCAGAGCAAACTGAAGAGATCACGCCAGCCGCGAGGGCTCTTGAGGCTCGTTTCGGTCCTAAGTGGGATTCACGGATTTACCCGGATGGCGTGTGGCGGCTCGGTGTTGCAGGGTGGGGGGAACGTTTGCAGGGTAGCCACCGAGCCGCCTCGGAAGCGCCACTCATTTTTACTGGTTAAAGGATAATGCGCCTGCTTTGCCAAATCAGTGATTTGGGTCACAAGAAAGAAAAAAACTTTCAAGCGGCGCCGACCTGAGCCTTAACAACTTTCCTCAATAGAATGAAAGGGATAGTGGCTCACCGCTGCGTTTACGGCCAGTCAGAACCGAAAGCGGTAGCGCAACTCGCCGTAAATTTCTCTTGGGTAAGCGAAGTGTGTCCCGCCAAAAGTGTTGCTGTTATCGAGAAGAAAACGGGCGTTGGCTACGTTTAAGACATTGAAGTCGAGCGACCAGCTCGCCCGAAATGTTTTTCCAAAGGCGAAATCCACCGTCGTATGCGGCGGCAAGTGCGCCGGGCCGTTGCCGTTCAAGAATCCCGAACCGTATTCGACGGTTGCCGTGGCCCAGGACTGCCAAGGCAGGCTGGCGGAAGCAACGCTGCTCAGTGTGTCCCGTTGATCGTGGTCGAGGTAAAAGTAACGGCTGGGCGCAAACTCGATGAGTCCACCGGTGATGGGCCCAAGCCCTTTGGCCACCTGATTCGAATACGCGATATGGAGGCGTACCCGTCGGGCGAGCGCGGGCGAGCGCAGAATGACTTCATTCCCATCAATCAGCGCCGCCAAGTCTGTCAGCGGCAGGAAGATGTCAGAGTTTCCCAACTCATCGTGGTCCAAATAATTCTGAGCGCTCGTTCGGAAATGATCGAAGTTCAGAAACCATCCCCGAACCGGAATGGAGAGCCCGGCGTCCCACTGGCGGTCGCGCTCGCCATGCAGCGGGACAAAACCGAATCCTTGACGGGCCGCGAAATTGAGCAACGGGCCGGAGACCGTGTCGAGCGGCGGCGGTTGATAGTATTGGGCGTAATAGCCGTGGAGCATCCAGTGAAGACGCGGAAGTTTGATCCCGATCCCTACACGTGGTGAGGTCGCCGTCTCGTTCAGTAATCCCGCGTATCGCGTGAAGCGCACGCCGCCATTGAGCGATAACCAAGAGGTAGCGCGATATTGGTCTTGGAAAAATACGGCCTCAAGATTTCCGGAAGGCGCCACCCGCTCCTCAATGGCCGTGCCACTGGCTGAGTTACTTCTCAGCCCAAAAAACGTGTGGTCCCACTGATTGAAAGCCTCCAGTCCGGCTTCGGCGTTTTGCTTGCCGGCCACAACCTTGAGCGTGATCTGAGCGCCCACGTAGTTCGAGCGGCGATTGTCATCCAGCACAAATGGCCTGTCATTCGGCCCTCCCAAGTAATCCGCCCGATTGAAGTGATAGAACGGGGAGACGTTGAGCATGACAGCAGAGTTGAGCGTATGAATCCAGGAAAAGTTGACGAAGGCGTCGCGCTCGATGTCGAGGTCGCGGATGCCGGCCGCCTGTTGCGCGGGCGTGTTGGGAATCCGGTAATGATCCCCGCGAACCGAAGCGACCAGGCGCAGTTGATCCTTGGGCGTGGCGTTGAAGAAGATTGAGCTGAACCCGCCCACACCGCTTGCCATATCGTGCAGCACCCTGCTCACCGGAGTCATTAATCCCAGATCCGAACGGTTGGCGTCCAGGCTGCCGTAATACGCGAACCGGTCCGTGTGGCTGCCAAAGCTGAGCTGATCGTTGGTCTGGTTGTAGTTTCCAAAGCTGGCAATTAGCTCGCCGTTGCGGTCATACTCGAAGCCGGATTTTGGAACAACATTGAAGACGCCGTAGGTGCGGTCGCCGTATTCGGCCGAGTAACCGCCCGTCGCCGCTTCGATATAATCCGCGTCCAAGGGATCAAACTGCGGGCCGACGTTCGACGCGATGTTGGTGTTGGGAACAGGAACACCGTCCACCTCCCACGTCACTTGGTGGCCGCCCCGGACGTGGAGCATGTCATGGACCATATAGGCGCCGGGTACATAGTCGGTAATCATGGCCATGCTGTTGGCGCGGTCAGCTCCCGGAGTGCGCGCGATCATCCGTCGGCTCACGAGGGTTTCCGTCGCAGAGGACTCCGTATTGAGCGTTTCCGGCGCGGCCATGACACGCACGCTTTGCTTCAGTCCTTGCACTTCCAACTCGCAGTGGAGAATCAGCGCGCTGCCCGAGGTTACCGACAGCTTTTCCTCAAAAGGCGCAAACCCTTTCGCCTTCACTTCTAATACGTATTCGCCGACGGGAACAGCATCGAATTCGAATTCTCCAAAAGCGTTTGAGCGGGACGTTGAGGACCTGGTGGAAGCTTCAGCGCGAAGGATGACCAACGCTCCTTTGATGGGCCGATGCTGCGGGTCGTGGACAATGCCGCGCACGTTCCCAAAAATCGTCGCCAGCGCCATAGAGCTTGAAAGCGCTCCGACCACCCATAAAAGCACACGGCTCCGGGTTGACACAAAGCCCTCCTTTTCGGACACTTCTGCCCGCAGCTCAATTAAGGAATGCAAGGCTAACGGAGGAATCTTGGAGGGTGATCGGGCCGGCTGGGAAAACCCGTCAGCCGCGCGGCCGGCTCGAGAAAGACCTGAAATGGCGAACTGCAATGCGGCAATCGCAGGGAGGACCGTGGCAAGTCAAAACGCAAGTCAGCGAAGCTGCCAGCGAACAAGCCGGTGCTCGAAGACGTGATGCAGGCGCATCCTCGGCCGCGCGATGGCAGCGGTTGGCGAGCGCGAAAGGGGCAGGAGACTGGTGTGGAGCGGCTGTCGGTCCGCCTGGGGCATCGCCCGCTCGCGCAGCAGCCGCATCCCATCAAAGCACAACATCCGCTCGGCGATGACTTCAGAAATTCGGTAAACAACGGAGACTCAGCCGCCAACAAACAGACCAGCGTCAGACAAGCCCAGGAGCGGCGCATGTTCCCATCCTAGCAAAAACTTGCCCGGGTTGCTCTTCGTCGCGGCTTGCCGACGACCGCTAATCGGCCTGCGCTTTCGAGGCAGCGCCTTTCATCCGCGGTTCCCCGGGCGCTGACGCCAGCCAAGGTTCCGCGGCAGGCGTTGCCCGTTCTCGCAAGGCTGTAGTTGCTGCCGTTTCGCGGTTTCGTTTAAGTTCCTCGCGCAACGCCGCCAACTCCGCCTCGATTTTCCGCCCGCGCCGGTCGAGCTTCAAAAGCGCGAAAGGCGTGGTCACCAACAATTGCAAGAATAATAAGCCAAGCAGCGCCCCCGCTCCTATCAGGGCGTCCGCCGCATAATGCACGAACTGAGGCGCCGCGGATCGTAGCAGACCCTCCACCGCGCTGAATTCAGCCTCGGTGTCGCGCGTCCGTTGTTCCACTCGCCAGCCCACATGGAGAAGGAAACCCCGCCCCCGCGCCAGTGCAACCCAAAGCAGCGCCACGAGACCTCCCACCCATACCCCTTTGCCGGGAAATCGGTTCCGCATCATCGCTCCAATCTGTCCCCGCTTTCACCGGATGAAAAACTTAGGTCTCGATGCCTGAAGTAACTTTAGATGCGCCGCAGCGCCCGCTGGGATTGCTAGCGGCTTGGAGACCTGGAGCCGTCGGCTGAAAACGTCCCATGGAGCGAAGGCGCTCTCCCACAACCTGCGGCGCGTCCGCGCCGCTTCATCGGCTCCGTCAGCCTCCAGCATTCCGAGCGCACCCTGAAACCCTACTGGCTGGGAGCCGATTATCCTTAACCGGAGATGCCTTCACGATTTTCACCACGATCCATTGACAGCATCCGCGCGCCGTGTCAGTTTGACGAGGACTGCCGGTTTGTGCTATCAAAAGCGATTCGTATGCGCCGCGGAGGGAAAGAATATGAAGCCCAAGATCTTTGTGACTCGGCCTTTGCCGCAGATGGTCATGGACCTGCTGAACTCAGCCGGAGACGTTGAGTTCAATCCGCAGGATGCTCCCATGCCGGTCGAGGAGCTGGCTAAAGCCTGTCGGGAGGTTGATGGGCTTCTGGTCGTAAGCAACCCGGTTACGGAGCAGTTGATTGGGCAATCGAGCCGCCTGAAGGTCGTTTCGACTCCCTCTGTGGGCTATGACAATATTGACGTCCCCGCCTGTACGCGTCGAAACATTATCGTGACCAACACCATGGGCATGCTGGAGGAAACGACGGCCGATCTTGCGTTTGGGCTGCTGCTGGCTGCCGCGCGGCGGCTGGTTGAAGCCGACCGGTTCCTTCGGGCTGGTCAATGGAAGTATTGGCAATACAGCCTGCTCTACGGCGCGAACGTGTATCAGAAGACCTTGGGCCTCATCGGGTTTGGCAAGATTGGGCAAGCCATGGCGAGGCGAGCCCGGGGATTTGACATGCGAATTCTCTATTACACTCGCCGCCGCGTGCCGCGGGAGGTTGAGCAAGCCCTGGGAGCGACATACGCGGATCGAGACAGTTTATTCCAGGAGTCCGACTTCGTCAGCATACACGTTCCGCTGACGCCTGAAACGAGTCACCTTGTCCAGGCCAAGGACTTTGACCGAATGAAGCCGACGGCCTTCTTAATCAACACGGCGAGAGGACCGGTGGTGGATGAGACAGCTTTGGTTGCCGCGCGAAAATCAAAGAAAATCTCC
>JAJYNF010000241.1 GCA_021786455.1 Acidobacteriota bacterium | reverse complement strand
TAGAGAGCCTTTTGAACCGGCCGCTCATGCGGGCGGCAGAGACCCGATGGGGACGCCGCGCCTTGGTCGAGGCCACGCGCAAAGTGCTGCAAGGCGCGCGCGCTCAAATCGCCAAGGGCGAACCGGGAGAAACCTCGTTAACGGACCTGGAGCGCCGAATCCTAGAGGAGGCCGCTAGCGCCGTTAAATTCTCTCTTCAGCCGGTCATTAATGCCAGCGGCGTAATCTTGCATACCAACCTGGGTCGGGCCCCGCTCCCGCAAACAGCCTTAGAACGTATTCTCGAGGTGGCCGCGCGCTATTCAAATCTCGAATACGACCTCTCTCGCGGTGAACGCGGCAAGCGAGATCAGCACACCGATGGGCTATTTAGCGAACTCCTGGGGGTGGAGCGCGCCTTAATTGTCAATAACAACGCGGCCGCGGTTTTCCTTGTCTTAAACTCACTTGCGGAGGGCGGCGAAGTGATCGTTTCGCGCGGTGAACTCATCGAAATTGGCGGTTCCTTCCGCATCCCCGAGATCTGCGCGAAAAGTGGATGCATGTTGAGGGAAGTCGGAACGACCAACCGCACGCGCCTCAACGATTACGCGGCCGCCGTGAGCGAACGGTCCCGAGCCGTGCTGCGCGTTCATCCGAGCAATTTTCGCGTGGTGGGATTTACCGAGCGGCCGCGCCTGGAGGAGTTGACCGAACTGGCGCATCGCCATCAGTTGCCGCTCATCGAAGATTTGGGCAGCGGTTGCGTGACTGACCTGACCCCATACGGTTTAACCGATGAGCCCCAGGCCAGCAGCAGCGCCCGGGCGGGAGTGGACGTTATCACTTTCAGCGGTGATAAGCTTCTGGGTGGGCCTCAAGCGGGAGTCATCGCCGGGCGGCGCGAGCTGCTGGACCGCATCCGCAAAAATCCGCTTTTCCGGGCGTTGCGAGTGGACAAACTCACTATCGCCGCGCTCGCCGCCACTCTCCGCCTGTACTTAGACGGGAAAACCCAGGCGATTCCCGCGCTGCGAATGATTCAGATGTCGCCGGAAGAAATCGGCTTGCGGGCTGCCAAGCTCGCGGAACGCATCGGAAGGTTGCCCGGGTTTTCAGCCGCCATCGAGAACGGGGAATCGGTGATGGGAGGCGGCTCTACGCCCGGCCAGTCGCTTCCGACGCGCCTGGTCGTCATCAGCCACGCCCGGCGGAGCCCCGACGAGCTTGAGGCGTCGCTACGGCATAATGCGATCCCCATCATTGGGCGGGTAGAGCTTGGCCGCCTACGGCTTGATTTACGCACCGTCTTCGAAGATCAAGACGAGCAAATTGCCCGGGCCTTTGAGCGAATCGCCACTGAGGAGGGAGAAGAGAAATGAAGGTCCATGCGGGCTCGCGGTGGCAACGGCGAGCGAAAAACCTGGCCATCGCGCTGGGCTTGTTGACGTCGCTTACCGGCGCGGCCCCGCGGCTTGAAGCGAAAAAAAGGAATTCCCGACTCTCGATCGGTCTCCCCGCGCAGATCCATCAGCTCATCCTGAAAGCTTATGGACTTTCAATTCAGGAAGCTAAACCCACGACGGATGAAATCCAAAATCTGACGATCCGCCATCTTGACCGTTGGATTCAAAATCGCGCGCCCAACTTTGTCGAGGCGCGGCGCGAGTTGGAACGTGAGTTCGGAACCTTGCGCTACCCGTTCTATGTCCAGTGTTCGGCCTTCGAGGCGCGATGGAAAAGCCGTCAGGTTATCGGAGCCGGCTATTCGCTTGGCTGGAGCAAATACGACCGGGTCAACGTAGTGGCGCTTTACGAAAAATCCGGCAATCGCACCCGGCGCATCGCTTTGACGCATTTTGTCCCACGCACCAATCTGAATTACATTGTGGTGCCGCCAGACTCCGCCGGAGATTTTCGCTTTTTCATTTGGGGAACGCGGCCTGGCAAGGCGCAACCCCGCCTGACGGCCATTCTTTACTCGAGCAATCGGCGCGGCCTCAAACCCTTGTGGGAGAAAAAGAACCTCTTCGATGGGAAGATCGAGGTGCAGAACAATCAGGTGGTGTTGACTTACGTTGACGAAACCTCCTTCGTCAACGCGGTGCAGCAGAATACTCTGCCGCACCGCCATCAAGCAATCTACCAACTCCTTCCCCAAGGCCTGAAGTTTGAATCCGAGCGAAACATTCCGTTTTAGCGGGAACTCGCAACGGCCCGGAGGGCAGGCTTTCCGCCTTCAAGGGATGGGTCTTGCGCCGCGGGTGAAGCGACCGGGTCGTTGCCCGTATGGGGCGAGAACGGGAACGCGAGCGTCAGCCGGCTCTTTCCATATAACCGCCGGTGGAGGTGTCCACGCGTATCTTTTCCCCTTCGCCGATGAACGGGGGCACGCCGACAACTAGGCCCGTTTCGAGCTTTGCCGGCTTCATGACGTTGGTGGCTGAGGCGCCTTTGATGCCGGGTTCGGTTTCGACCACCGTCAAGTCCACTGTCGGGGGAAGCTGAATGTCAATGGGCCGGCCCTCAAAAAATTCAACCTTCAGCACCACGTCGGGAACGAGGTAATTTACGCGGTCCCCAATCACATCCTTGTGAAGGTGAATCTGCTCATAGTTCTGGATGTTCATGAAGGAGTAGTGGTCACCGTCCGCATAGAGGTACTGCATTTCCACCTCATCAATGACCGCTCGCTCCACGTCGTCTTCCGAACGGAATCGGTAATCAATCATGGCGCCGGTGCGGAGATTCCGCATCCGCGCCTGCACGAAAGCCCGCAAATTGCCCGGCGTGCGGTGCTCTGCTTTGTGGATGGCGAAAAGATCATTCTGATGCCTGATAACCATTCCCGGACGCAAATCGTTCGCGTTCATCGCCGACTCTCTCGATCAAAATGAAGTGAATTCTCCAGCCAGGGTTGTGACCTGGACGGTTAAATCCAGCACGACCTTTGAATCCTCATTCTAATTCTCCCTTTGGGCCGCGTCAATGCCGTGTACTCGTCCAGTAGATTGTTGAGACTCAAGGTCCCTTCTGGAGGAAGTGAGATTGCGCCAAGAAGTGCTGGGGCGTGAGATAACCCAGGGCCTGATGGGGGCGGACGGTGTTGTAGGTGCGCTTCCGAGCGCGGAAGTCAGGCTAAGCTCGGCGAGAGGGAGCGTGCAGGGGGTGATCTCATAGAATTCCTCCGTAGGGGTACGGTTGGCGCGCTCGACGTGTCCGTTGAGTTTGGGCGAGCGGGGCGGCAGCACGAGCAAGCGCACGCCCCGCTGGCGGCACGCGGTTTCGAAGACGGCGGCAGACTCGCTGCCGCCGTCGAGGTGGCGCGACGGTGCACTTCGATGACATCCCAGCGCGAGACGACATCGCGCGCCGTGAATGGCTTGAGCACCACACCGGGCGCCGGTCTCAGATCCAGGGTGTCCCACTGGACGAGGTCGCCGGGCTGGGCGACCGCGTCATCGCTGGGCTTGCGCAGCGCCCCAGGACGTCCCGCCGTGCCGCGTCGCCGTTTCACCCGAAAAAGCACAGGGGCGCGCCGCGCTCCGCGCTGGCGGAGAGAACTCAGAATGCGGCCGACCATCGAAACGGAGACCCTCCAACCCGGGTCCCGGAGCAACACCGCCAGCTTGTCCTTGCCCCCACGCGGGGACGGCTCTCGGAGCCGACCCACTCGCTCCGCCTGCTCCGCCGTCCAGGGGGGACGACGCCGAGGGTGAGGCCGAGGAGAGCGGCTTTCCAGCGTCCGCAAGTCCTGCCGGTCGTAGCGCCGCTTCCAGCATTCTGAACGAGCACATGCCGGTTGGCCATGTCAGCAAGCGCGCGCATATCATGAACGGTGAGGATGCGTGCGACCTCTGAAACGGCATACGACCGGGCCACGTCGCATTGTCCGAGCACCCGCGAAGCCTGAAAGGCCGGAAGAGGCAAAGCGTATGACCCCCGTAGAGACCCGCCCGATGCATATGAAGGCCGTAAACGCCTTCCCGCCTGCGCTCCGGCGTAACCGATGGCCGTTATCTTGGGAAAGCAGGCGTGGAGAGAAACCGTCTATACAGGAAGCATGACCAGGCTTGAGTTTCTCGAACAATCAGCGGTAGTCACGGGCCTTTCGGCTTCGTGTCAAACCGCTCGCGCGCAAGGTTGGCCGGATGACCATGAGCCTTCGACGCGCGATGCGGCAAGGACTCGAGATGTTAGTCACCCGCAAGTCCGGCGAACCGAGCCAGAAACATTCGCAGCCCTCCCATGAGACCTCATCCGAACTTGCTCTGGCCGGAAAGAAGCTGGTCGAAGTATGCGGCTGCGTCAGAGTGATAACTGACGCGCGGGGCGAGCTTGTCCGCTTGGTGGGCACAGAACCTTCCCCACAAAAAGTTGTTCCCCAATGCCCAGGCGGCCGTCAACGCCAGTTCAGCCTTCGCCCCGGACGAAATTATACAGTTGAACGCCTCCCTTGAGCGGCCCGATCCTTCAAGCGAATAATGTCCGCCCGACTGAAATGCCGGTCATGTTACACTGGGACTTTTGCGAGGAAACCATGTGCGGAATCGTGGCATACGTGGGTGAGAAGTCGGCGCGAGAGGTGTTGCTCGACGGACTGAAGCGGCTCGAGTATCGCGGCTATGACTCGAGCGGCGCGGCGATCCTAAATGGCGGCACCGCTTATTTGGCGCGCGCGGTCGGCAAAGTGGCCGCGCTCGATCGGAAAGTCAATGCCGATCGGCCCCAGGGGCATACCGGCATCGCCCACACGAGATGGGCCACCCACGGTAAACCGACGGAAGCCAACGCTCACCCGCATGCCGATTGCTCCTCAAGCTTGTTTGTGGTTCACAACGGCATCATTGAAAACTTTCAGCAGATCAAGAAAAAGCTTTCCGCCGAAGGGCATGTCTTCCGCTCCGAGACGGATACCGAGGTTTTAGCTCACCTGATCGAAAGCGCCTACGCGGGCAGCCTGCCGCTTGCCGTGCAGAAGGCGCTGCTCGAAGTGACGGGAACCTTTGGCATCGCCGTGCTGCACGTGGCGCATCCCCATGAAATTGTGATGGCGAGGCGGGGCAGCCCCATCGTGCTGGGAGTGGGTGAAGGTGAAACGTTGGCGGCCTCGGACGTGGCGGCGCTGGCTCAGCACACCGACCAAGTCGTCTTTCTGGAAGACAATGAAGTGGCGACCTT
Source organism: Acidobacteriota bacterium (assembly GCA_021786455.1). GTDB lineage: Bacteria > Acidobacteriota > Terriglobia > UBA7540 > UBA7540 > JAKCCV01. Next base: position 4,342 of record JAJYNF010000241.1, on the reverse strand, counting down.
GGGCTCCGGGAATTTTTCAATTACAACGCTGCAAAACCAGGCGGTGGCCCGCTCCACCACCACGATTGACTACGGACGCGACGCGGCCGACCGCGGCCCATATCCGCACTTCATGCTGAAGGAAATTTCCGAGCAGCCGGAAGCCATTGAGAACGCCCTGCGCGGGCGCGTCAACCATTCCGAAGCGGTTGCCAAACTGGGCGGGCTCGAATCCGTCATGGACCGCTTGGAAAAAGCACGGCATCTGATTATCGTCAGTTGCGGGACCAGTTATTACGCCGGACTTTACGCGCGCTATGTTTTCGAGGCTTTGACCGATTTGACGGTGGAAACGGAACTGGCCTCGGAGTTTCGCTACCGCAAGCTCAACCTGCGGCAAAACACCGTGGTGTTGGCCATCAGCCAGTCGGGAGAAACGGCCGACACGCTGGCGGCGCTGCGCGAAGCTAAACGCAAAGGGGCGCTGACCCTCGGGCTGGTGAACGTCGTGGGGAGTTCCATCGCGCGGGAAACCCACGCAGGAATCTATTGCCATGCAGGGATGGAAATCGGTGTCGCTTCCACCAAGTCGTTCACTTCTCAAGTGGTGCTGCTCACGCTGATGGCTCTGTTGGTGGGCCGCGCCCGAGACCTTTCCTATGAGGAAGGCGCGGCGATTTTGCGAGGACTCGAGAATATTCCCGACCAGATGCGGGCGATCCTGAAGCAATCAGACGGAATCCGGCAGCTCGCGCGAAAATATTGCGAGGCGGAACACTTCCTCTATATCGGCCGAAAATATCAATATCCCATTGCGCTCGAAGGCGCCCTCAAGCTCAAGGAGATCGCTTACATTCACGCCGAGGCTTACGCGGCCGGTGAGATGAAGCACGGCCCCATTGCCCTCATTGATCCCGCCTTCCCGACGATGGCCCTTGCGCCCGAAGACCCCTCGTATGAAAAAATCGTCTCCAATATTCAGGAAATTCGCGCCCGTGAAGGCAAGATCGTGGCCGTCACAACCGAGGAGAATGCAAAGCTCGGTTCCATGGCGGACGATATTATTTTTGTTCCGCGCAGCCACGAGATTCTGACCCCACTATTGACCGTTTTGCCCTTGCAACTGTTCGCTTACCATTGCGCCGTGCTGCGGGGTTGCGACGTGGATAAACCGCGTAATCTGGCGAAAAGCGTCACCGTGGAATGAGCGTCATCGGTCCGCGGGGGGACGGGGTTGGGGAATGCGCTTAGCGCTGAGCAAGCGCAAGCGTAGTGGCGCGAGCAAGCCTATAAGCCGAATTCTGTCTCCCGGAGGACCGGGAGGGTGATCATTCCTCTAGGCCCGACATTGCTATCGGGCTCAAGCGACCTACCCGAGAGTTGCCAGTCCGTTGCGACGATGTATGACCGCCGGTCTGAGCCCATCTGACCTTCAGCGCTCACGAAGCGCCGCTACAGAACCTTGCGGGACGGGCCGTCCCTCCTCTCCTATTTGGTCTTGCTCCGTGTGGGGTTTGCCCTGCCGCGACGGTCGCCCGTCGCGCGGTGCGCTCTTACTTTAAGCCCGACCGAACGGGCCGCACCTTTTCACCCTTACCCCACGCTGTAGCGCCGGTCGGTGAACGGGGGTGTTGCGTGCGCGATAATTTCGCCGCTCACGGAGCGGCGCTACAGGAGCGGGGCGGTATATTTTCTGTGGCGCTTTCCGTACCCGAAGCGTACGTCCCCGTTGGGAATCCACTTCCGGCCCTCGCCGTTAGCGAGCACACTGCCCGATGGAGTTCGGACTTTCCTCTCCCCCGTTCGGATGTCCCAGGGAAAACGCCCTTTCGGGCGTCAAATCAGGCCACCGGCGGGGCAGCGATCACCCGGCTTACTCGCGCCATACCTATATTAGTCCGCCCAGAGAGGCTAAGTCAAAGGCGCGATGATTTCACGATCTCAACTGATGGGCACAGGGGGACTGCGACGGCAGCCACAGCCGGCCCGTCATAGTTAAGCTTTGGGGTGAGTTCGGTCGTACACGTCAATCAAGTCCTGAATGGAAACTTGCGTGTATTTTTGCGTGGTGGCGAGGGTTTTGTGCCCAAGCATCTCCTGAATGGCGCGGAGATCCGCGCCTTCGGCGAGCAGATGGGAAGCAAAGGCATGGCGCAACGAATGCGGACTGACGCGGATATTCGGCCCGTAGCGGCTCACATACCGCTTAAGGAGGCGGTCCACCGACCGCGGCGTCAGCCGCCCTCCCCGCGCGTTGAGGATCAGGGCGGAGCCGCCCCTCCGAGTGTCGAGCAAGATGCGCTCGCGGATCGGCAAATAAGCTTCGATCGCGGCCTTGGCTTTTGAGCCAAAAGGGACGATGCGTTCGCGGTCGCCTTTGCCCCGAACTAGAACGAAATTTTCGCCCAGATTGACGCTGCCCAGGTCAAGATGAACCAACTCGCTCACACGCAGGCCCGAGGCGTACAAAAGCTCAAAAATGGCGCGGTCACGCGCGATCTTCCAGTCTCCGGCGTCTGCTGCCTGGCCCACGCGGTCGAGGAAATCGTTCATCTCTTCCTCCGTCATGATCCGCGGCAACGTCTTATCCAATTTAGGGGTTGAAACGACCGCCGACGGATCCTGGCGCAGTAGCTTCTCGCGACTGAGAAATTTGAAAAATGCGCGGAGGGCGGCGAGCTTCCGGGCGACTGAGGTTTTTTTTCTGCCCTTCTGAAAAAGAAACCCGAGAAAAGCACGCACCTTAAGCGGTGTGGCCCCGCTGATCTTTGCCGTTCGCTCAGCGTCGTGTTGAATTAAAAAATCCCGAAATTGGACCAGGTCGCTGCGATAGTTTCGCAGGGTATGGGGGGAAGCGTTTTTCTCGACTCGAAGATAATGGAGATACCGTTCGATGAGCTGATCCATCGCGCAGCCTGTAACTCGCCTTCCACCGAAGGCGATAAAAGCGGTCGAATGGAGGGCGCATTTCCTAAGCCCAATAGAAAGCCCCCGTAAACTACCGGGCAAGAAATTGCGCTACCTCTCGGTCGAGCATTCCGGCCTGGCAACCCGGGCTCAGGTGGCCGCAATCGGAGGTCAGGAGCAATACTTTGGCGTGGATAAGCCTGGCGAAGGCAATGGCCGGGGCCGGATTGACCATGTGATCTTGCTGGGCCGGAACGACCAAGACTCGGGCGCGGACAGCCGCAGCGGCCTTTCGCATCGAGCCGCCGAAGGGCTTGGAAACGTCGTCGGCCATCATCGCCTGAAGCTGTCGAATCCAATCGTTGGCGTCGAAGCTTCGCAGGGTGCGGCGTTCCGTGGATTCGAGAAAATGAGGAAATGCCTCGGGCGTGGTGTGCTCAACACGGTACTCGGGCGTCGTCAAATTAAGCGTGTGAATGTCCGCCGCGGCCCTCATCCCCGCGACCGGCATCGCCGTGTAATTGCCGTGATTCCAGTGGCAATCGGCCTCAATCGCGTGCTCTTCCGCTTTCCAAAGCAACAGGTCGTAAGAAGTGAGCTTGGGAGAACCCACGATGGGAATCGCATCGGTCATAAAGCGGGGGTAAGAGACCATCCATTGAAAGGTCTGCGTGCCGCCCATCGAAATGCCCATCACGGCGTGGAGATGACTGAGTTTTAGCTTCCGAGTGGCCAATTCGTGCTCGGCCCGAACCATATCCAAAATTGTAAAGCGGGGGAAGTTCATGCGAGGTTGCAGTGGGCTGTTGGATGGCGAGGAGGTCACGCCGTCGCCGATCGCGTCCACCAAGATGACAAAGTACTTCGAAGGATCAATGAGTCGGCCCGGCCCAACGGCTCCTTCCAGCTCCTTGGAGGTGCCCGTAAACCACGTCGGAATCATAACAGCATTGGATTTTGCGGCGTTCAGCGCGCCAAACGTGCGGTAGCCAATCCGAAAATCCTTTATCGTTTGCCCATCCTGAAGATGAAAATCGCCGAGCGATGCCATCTGGAGGCGTCCTTGAGCCATCAGCGGGAGGCAAAGTGCCGCTTCGGCAATCAATACGGCGACAACTTTTCTAATGGACATGAATTTTCCTCAACCTCGAAACGGATATCCGGCCTTGCCGGAACGGACCCGTTACATTCCAAGTCTATCGCCGCTCTCCGTCGAATGCTCAGCATAACGCTGCCGAACGATCAAAAGATAATGAAGAGCCGAGGCCACCGTGAAAAACGCCGTCAGATAGACAAGGGCGTGGACCCACGCCTCCGCCTCCGCGGCGGGCCAGGCAAGGCACCCCGTGGCCACAATGACCGTTGTCACTTGAACTACCGTCGAGGCTTTGCCCAGCGCCGTCGGATGAAACGGCCGGTAGCCGGCGACTAAAGTAATCAACAGCGCGGTCAAAAG
>JAJYNF010000300.1 GCA_021786455.1 Acidobacteriota bacterium | reverse complement strand
CTCTGCTTTCCGCACTCCGCTCAGTTGCAAATGGCTATCGGCTACTTCTTGCCAGCCGCAGCTTTGGCGCTCTCGATGACGCCCAGCACCTCCTCTTCACGGACGATGAGGTACTCAACATCATCAATTTTGATCTCATTTCCGGAATACTTGCCGAAGAGGATCCGGTCGCCGGCCTTCACGTCGAGAGGGATCACCTTGCCGTCCTCGGTCTTTTTGCCGTTGCCGACAGCCACAACTTCGCCCTCCTGGGGCTTTTCCTTGGCCGTGTCCGGAATGATGATGCCTCCTTTCACCGTTTCCTTTTCCTCAAGGCGCTTTACCAAGATACGATCATGTAGGGGTCTTACTGTCATCTTTATGCGTTCTCCTTTCTTCCTTTCGTGGAATGCTGGAATTGTGTTTGACCTAAAGTGAGCGCCTCCTCGCGGTTAGCGCAGGTTGAACGCCCAGCTATAAAATAATGCAACTTGGTTCTCTACAGAGCGCAACTCATTGTTAACAAAGCCGATTATAAAGCCATCGGCGGAATTTCGTATTTAGCACTAAGCTAGCCAGAGTGCTAATTTAACCAAAACCCATGACATTGTCAAGCGTTTTATGTGGATCGGCTACCAACGGCTAGCGACCCAAGAACTTCCGATCAAGGTGAGCGGAGTCTTAACGGGCATGGAAAGGGGAAACGGATTCCGGGCGGCGGCCTATATAGGCGCGATAGCGCAGGACGTTGGCAAGCTCCGGGAGGACGTGGGTGCGCACGTGAACAAACTTTTTCCAATCCTGACGGGAGACGGAGTGCTGCGGCGGGAGATTCAGCGCAAGGAAGTTCCGAAAGACGCCATTCCGCTCGATTCGAAAGTCCAGGTGCGGGCCAGTGGAAAGACCTGTGTCACCCGTCAGAGCGATGGTTTGGCCCTGAGCGACTCGCTGCCCGGCGTGGACCAGGATTCGAGAAATGTGCATGTAATAGGTTTCATACCCGCGCGCGTGGCGGAGGACAACTAATTTGCCATCAAGGCCCTTCCAGCCGGCGTAGAGAACTGTCCCGCTGGCGACGGCTTGGACCGGGCTGCCGAGCGGCGCGGCATAGTCAATGCCGAGGTGGGGTAAGTAGCGCCGGAGGATGGGATGGAAGCGGTGATAACTAAAACCAGAGGTAATCCGCGCGGCGAACTTGAGTGGGGACCGCAGGAATTCCTTCTGAAGAGATTTCCCGCTCGGCCCGTAATACGCGGGTCTTCCCGACGGTGTGTGAAATAAAATCGCCTCATAGCGATGGTGTGCACTTAGGTATTCCGCGGCCAAAACACGGCCATATCCTTCAAAGCGGCTATTCAAGAAGCGTTTGTTCACTAAGGCGGCGAACCTATCTCCCGGCTGGCTTTCGGTATTGAAGTCAAGGGTCCAAGAAAAGACCTGGGCGACTTTGGCCGCGAGTTCGGGCGTTTCGTGCTTGGCCTCAACGGCCTGAAATAGCGAGCCGCGGACGGTCCCGGCGACTCCCGCCACGCGATCTTGGTAATGGATCCTTTGGATGCGTGCTTGATAGCCTCCCGGTTGTCGAGTGAGGGACAGCGTGTGGAGAGAGTCAATCCGGTAATATACGGCTCGTAATTGGCCACCGGTGCGAAGGATGGTTACCCGATTGCCGGCGCGCACCCTTGCCAGATTAAACACGGGATGTGAGGCTTGGATCATGGCAAGAGCGCTGCTGGCGGGTAAACCGTGGTTCTCGAGAAATTGCATAAATGTCGTCCGGGCAGGCAGCCGAGCTTCAAAGTAGGTCGGTCGGCGAGCTTCGAGATTAGAGACGGCCTGAGCGGCCAGCCGTTTTTGCTTCGCTAACCCTCGCTCGGCGCGCACGCGCTTTACGGCGGCCGCTTCAAGAAACAGGCCTGCCGCTACGATCAAGGCCATCAAAAAAACGGCCCATAATTTCCGCATCTGCGGAGTTTGCTCAGAGGGGTTCAGGCAGCCAGCCTCTTTAGACCCATTCTCCGACGCCATGTTGACGCAACATATATCAAATTGTCATTAACGGGAGCAAGAAAAATCTTCATGTTTTCGCTTATTCCCGTTCCTGGGCGCCCAGAGCCTCAGCCTTTGAGCCTTGGCGTCGTATCCACGGACCGAGCATGACCTCGATACGCGGTGAAGGAAATTGGCTTTTCGCGATATGATTGAACCCGTGGAGTTTCGATTCGATATGCCCGCCGAGATTAATACGAACCGCAAGCCCTACATTGAATTCCATCACGTTGACAAGTGGTTTGATGATCAGAAGGTGCTTGATGACGTGAGCTTCGAAGTGAACCGTGGGGAAATGGTCGTCGTCCTGGGCAAAAGCGGTGTGGGCAAAAGCGTCACACTCAAGCATATCCTGGGTTTTCTTCAGCCGGACGCCGGCATCGTGAGAGTGGGTGGGTTCGAGGTCTCCAAGCTCCAGGAAAACGAGCTGGTTGACGTGCGGCGGCGAGTAACCATGGTGTTTCAGTCCGGCGCTCTTTTTGATTCCTTGACGGCGGGCGAGAACGTGGCGTATCCGCTCCGCGAGAGAGCCACCCGGGGCGAAGCCCTCGATGAGGAACAAATCCAGCAACGGGTTGACGAGCTGTTGGCGTTGGTGGAGGTCGAGTCGGTGAAAAGCCAGATGCCATCCGATCTGAGCACCGGCATGAAGCGTGCTGTAGCCATCGCGCGAGCCTTGGCGGCCAATCCGGAAGCTATCCTTTATGACGAGCCAACGACGATGGTGGACCCTTTGATGGCCCAGACCATCGGCGACCTCATTCTGAAGCTCAAGCGGCAAACAGGGCTGACATCGGTCGTCGTGACTCACGACATGAAGCTGGCGCGCAAACTGGCCGACCGAATTGTCTTCCTCGTGGATAGCAAGGTTGCCTTCTTCGGGCCAACTGCCGAAATTGATCGGTCCCAGGAATCTGTCATCCAACAGTTTATTCTTTTGGATGAAGTCTCGCTACGGAGTTAGCTCTGGGAACCGAGGCGCTTCCCGCCGACGGGGTTCGGAGGCATTTCCTGCCTCGGTGGACTCTTCTTCATCGCGAAGCCGGAGCGCGGATCGCCTTCAAACCTCCGGCCGCCTTCCTTCCAGGAGTCGCTTCACGCATGATGAAGAAGAAGCCGTGTTAGAATTGGGCGTTTAGGAAAAAGGAAGATTCTTGCATACGGGCGGCAGACGTGAAAATCATTGACAAGCGGCAGTTTCCGCGCGCCCAGGTAACCTTCCCGGTGGACTGTGTTGCTGGCAACTTGAAGTTCCACAGTCAGGCGGCGAATCTAGGTGGCGGCGGGGTTTTTGTACACTCGCCCCAACGGCTACTGCCTGACGCGGAAATTGTGATCCAGTTCCGGCCGGCTAAACATCTGCCGGTCGTCAAAGTAAAAGGCAAGGTTCGATTCCAGCTACCCGGATTGGGATTCGGCGTGGAGTTCCAGGGATTGAGCGAGATCACTCGGCAGGCGCTGTTGCGCCTCATCCATCATCGGACCATCGGACATCGCAATAACCTGCGCGTGCCTTTGGTGACGCAGGTCTCATTTGGAGACGGTCAGGCACTGGCCCTGGTCAAGGACATCAGTATCGGCGGGATGTTCATCGAAACGCGCCATCCGCCCCCTAGTGGTTCCCCAATCCAGTTACGCTTTAACCTTGATCCGGACTCTCCAGTGGTCGTTGCAGTGGCGCACGTTAGTTATGTCGTAAAAGCGGCGGGGATGGGCGTGCAGTTCGTTGAAATCCAGCCGGAAGATCAGCGCCGCATTCAGGCTTATATTGACCAATTCTTCAAACCCGACGCCTCGGCTTGAGCCAACACCGAGGACCCAGCTCACTGCTTCCCAAGACACTGTATGCGTACCCAAGTCCCTTCCACGATTTACGGACCGCTCGAGCGGAGCGGCAGGTGCGCCTGAGATTCGGCGGTCGTCGCCGCGGCCATAATCGCCAAGGGCACTCGCGCAAATGCTACCTGGTTCGACTCCGGGTCCATCACGTTCACCTGCATCCAGTAGCGGCCGGGGGGAAATTTGGCCAGCGGAATCCGGGTGAAGTAGATGGTCGTTCCGCTCCAAGACATCATCTTCTGAGCAGGGTATGGCCCGGCTTCGGAAATCTGCGCGCCGCTGCGAAAGAAGATGAGGGCCATCGAAGGCGCGATCACATGTGCCGGAGCTTTGCCGCCATTTGCGCCTGGAACCGCCCGGTCGGCGTAGGATTGAAGATAAATGTAGAGATTCTGGTTGGTGTGGAAGACGCGGGTCACGCTCGGCAGAACCGCCTGCGGACCCATTTCGAGCGGCGTTTGGGGAACGGCCTTCATGCCGGGACCCATCATGAACCACGGTCCGCCAGGCCCGCGCCGCGCCGCCACGATAGCCGGCTTTCTTGAAAGCTCGTTCGATAGCACGATGGAGCTGAGTTGAAGCGCGGTCAAGTTGACGGGCGGCAGCGCCAGAGGCTTTTCGAAGGTTCCCATTTTCCCGGTCCGGTTTTCCCGCGCCACCACCTTCAGCGTGTAACGGCCCGGAGGCAGCACCATCGCGCCTTCGTAAAGGATGTTGCCGTTCAGCACTTGCTGGTATGTCGAAGCGTTCAGTTTGACCGGCAGCGTGTCTCGCAGCGCGCCCGCCACTTTGCCGCCGGCGCCGGTGACGCGCCAGGCAAAGTCGAATTCCGTTTGATGGACCGCCGAGTGCTGATGGAAGGGGATCGCCGCCCCCGGAATTTTTGCCGCCAGAACGACATAGTAGTCTCCGTTTGGCTCAAGGAAATAAGGAGTCTCAACCGCCAGGGGCAGGTCCAGGAACGGCACTGGGGAGTTCATCGCTTCCTCAAGCTCCACCTCTTTCGCTTCCTTGGAAGAGCGCCCGAAACTGACCGGCGCGTAATACCCCGGTCGGGCTTCCACTTTTAGCCCCTGCTCGCCCGTGACTTCCACGCGAATGCGGTGGTATCTGCCGTCCGCCTTGGTATTTGACGGCGCATAGCCGAGCAGATAATAGGTTGTATTTTCCTTTTGCACGTAGCTGAAAACCGGGGCGAAATTATTCAGGTCAGTGAACATCCGACCGCCCGTATCGGTGGCGAGTGAGGAGAGCGTGTCGCGGCTATTGTGGAGCGAGCTCAATTGCGATGACACGGCGTCGGCGGTGTAGATAGCGGTTCCGGAGGGACTGGCGGCTGACGCCCCGCCGCCCGGCGGCAGCGCGACGAGGCCGCGCGCATCGAGCGTATAGAAGGAAACATCCGAGCGATTTGCCGAATCAATCGTTGCCTGAAGCTGCGCTTCGTTTTCCACGCCGGTCTGCTCGATCCCGCTTGAGAAATCAATGACCGACTTCCGTCCCGGCACGGCCCGTAGCACTTGCCCCAGCGATTGCAAGGCAGCCAGCTTTTCATCGGTGTTAAAAATGTTGAATTCAGTTTCGTCGGGCGTGAATGCGTCTCCGGTATCTTGCGTTACGATCGTGTTGCCGAATGAATCTGTGCCTCCTGCTTCGCCCACACTGCCGTTCGAGGCAAGCCCGGACGACTGCCCGATTTGAATGCTCTTGATCGCCGTCAACAAAGCGTCCCGATCATTCGTAAAATCTTGTAACACCCGCAAATCGCTTGCATAGGTGGCCACCGCTACCAGGTCGGCGGGCGTCATTTGTGTCCGAACGAAGTTTTCCGCCGATTCCAGCGCCCGCAAAAGATCTGGAATCTGCAAGGAGGTCAAATCAAAAAATAGGACCGTCAGCCGATGGTTCTGGACTAATTGCGTATAAGTGCTCTGCGGGGTGCTCGGCGGCAGCGTGCCCAGATTGATAACCGCCGGCTTGCCGTTTTCACCTTTTTCCTGGGCGAGCTGTCGGATATTTTCAAGATCAAAGGAATTGATTTTCTGCAGAGCGCCCTCATCATAAACTTTGAAATCGCTTTCCTTCAAATTCGTCACCGGATTGCCTTTGCGGTCCGTCACCCGGACATCCACCAGGACTTCATTCGAAGTGACCTTCAGCGTGTACCTTTGAGCTTGGTTTTGATAACCGATCACGGCTTTGGGGGAGGCATTTTGCCTGGTGCTTTGCGCTGGCAACTTGATTGTCCAGCCGCTGATCAGCAGAACTCCCGCAACCGCGGCCGCCCGGCTGCGCGTGAGCCGGTTTCTTTTTCGTTGAACCCCGTGATATTCCATATTCAACCTCAGCCTTTGGCGCAGGGCGCCCCCATTCCGTTCTCTGGCTCGGCGCACGTCAAAACATTAACCTCATCGAAATCGTCATCGTGCGCATCGAGCCGACTCCCGTCACCCGGCCGAAGGTGTTGCTGTTCACGGTCGTTGCCAGGCTGGTGTAATTGACGATGTTGAACGTGTTGGTGGTGGCCAGTTGGATGTTCATTCTCCAATTCCTTTCGCGCGAAAGGGTGATGAACCGGTTCAGCGCCATATTGAAGTTGATTGAAGGCGGTCCGGGAATCGTGTTTCGGCCGGCGTTTCCGAACTGTCCCGCCGGCGGCACGGCAAACGCCGCCGGGTTGAAATAATTGAGCGACGTCCGCCGGGACGAGGCCAGCTCGACCGGCAGACCCGTCGCGTCGGCTCGCAGCCCGCCAAACGGAGCGAGTCCGTTGACGTTGTTGCTGGCGTTGCCGGCGATGTACGCCGTGTAGGGAAGCCCGGAACTGAACGACGTCATATCGCTGATGGACCAGTTCGACAGCGCGCCCGCCAGCTTGCCGCCGTGGTTCAGGAAAGGCTCGTGATCCCCGAACGGCAACTGGTAGCGTCCGAAGGCTCGCACGCTGTGCGTCGGGTTGAATCCGGAAAGCGCCCATTCGGCGCGTAGATCGAACGGGTTCTGGGCCGGAGGCAGCGGGCTGACCGCCGCGCTGATCGCCGATCCTCCCCCGAGCCCGCCCGGTCCGCCCAGGATGAAGAATCCTCGCGCGCTGGCCGCCCCGCCCACGCTCGACGCATTGTCTTCGGCTTTCGAATAGGTGTAGTTCAGAAAGAAGGAAAAATTGTGACGGGAAAAATGGCGTAGGCTCACTCGCAGACCATTGTAAAGCGACGATGCGCCGCCCGTGTCATATTCGAAGGGCAAGGCGTTGGCGGTCCGCGTCACGCCGCTGCCATTAACGGCGATGTTTGGCGCCAGCAGCAGATTCAAATAGGTTCCTCGCGTTCCGATGTACGCCACCGACAAAATATAAGTCTGGCTGAGGTCTTGCTCCAACATGAAGTTCCACGTTTGTGCGTAGGGGGTGTGGAAATGTGGGTCCACGGCAAATGTGTTGTGAGCCGTGGTCGAGTTGATAGCAGGAAACCCATGCTCGATCGTCAGCGGTTGCTTTGGCGTGGTCACCTGCGTACTCGTGGTGGCGAACGGCGCCTGGTTCACCAAATCGTTGACTACGCTTTGGTAGATGGATTCGTCGTAGAAAATTCCGTAGCCCGCGCGCACCACCAGGCTGTGCGAAATCCACGGCCGGTAAGCTAGCCCTATACGCGGTGCCACGTTATCCAACTGGCCGCGTAGCAGCGAAGCAGGCAGGTTCCCGGGGTTCAGTCCCGTCACCACTCCTGCCGTGGTAAATCCTGGCCCCACCGCGAGGTCGGATAAATGACCATACTTCTCCGTAAATGGCGCGGCGTATTCCCACCGCCCTCCCAGATCCAGCGTCAGGTGATTGGAGGCTCTCCAATCGTCGCTCGCGTAAAAATCGTACCGCGCCGAACGGAGATAGTTGGCAGGAATGCCGTACCGCTCGGAGGTTGTTTGCGGGAGACCCAACAGAAAATCCGCCAAGTCGTAGCCGGTTCCCCCGACCGGGGTTCCTTGCGCCGTAAAATTGCTCGTGCTGTAACCCGTGAAGGAAAAACTGCCCTCCCCGTCCGGATCGGTAAGCGTGTTCACCTGAATTTTCGCAACGTTGCCGCCAATACTTAAATTATGGTTGCCAGCGCTGTGAAAGATGGAATCGGAAAGCCGCAGGGTCTGATTGCGGGTTAACGAAGGCGTCGAGTCCGCCAAGCCGCTGAAGTTTGTAAAGCCAATGTTCGGCAGTCCCCAGTCCATCGGATTCTGGGAAACACCTGTGATGCCGAGCTCCCCTGGGATGTTCTGACGGAAGGCGAACGGGTTGGTGAGAAAATTTCGCATCCGGTTGAAATTTACCGACAAGGTGTTAACGGTTCGCGTCCCGAAGTTGTGCGTTTCCGTCAAGCTGGCGTTTTGCATCCTTGTGGTCGTTGTGGAAGTGATGTTGGGATATCCGGTCACGCCGTCGGTGTGGGAAGAGTTGTAAAAATACATGAACGCAAGGTTGTCCTTGGCCGAGATCTGGTGATCCACCCGACCCATAAACACCTGTCTCGACGAGGGCAGCGACAATTGCACGTGGTAGTTCTGCACTTCGCCGGGCAGGTTGGGCAGCGGAATATAATTCAACAGCCCGACCGCCGCAGAGTTCAGCATCGAAGCCGGAATGGTGTTGTTCTGAAACGGCGTGCGCGGGCCCGGCGTCGCCGAAGGCTGATAAATCACCGGCACCTGCCCGGCGTTTGGCCCGGCGGCGATTGTCGTGGCGGAAAAATTACCCTGCCGCTCCGCCGCCGTAGGCACAGAAGCCAAAAGATTGTCGGGGCTGGTGCCCCGCTGGAGATCAAAGTGGAAGAAGAAGCTGGTCTTATTGGCGCCGTTGTACACCTTCGGAATCACCAGCGGCCCGCCCAGAGAAATTCCCACCATTTCCCGGTAAAACGACGGTTGCGCCTGAGATGGCGTGTTCAGCGGGTAAGGCCGCGCATCGAAAGCCGAGTTCGTGTAGCTGTCAAAGAAGTTTCCTCGCAGTTGATTGACCCGAGCCCGCCGCGGGCCGCCAAAAAACATGATGACGCCCGGGCCGCCTCCAAAAGGCACGCCTGCCGGGCCACCCATCGGCCGCCCGCCAAACCGGAACATCATTCTTCTCCCACGTTGTATGGGGGGAGCGGCGGCATCCACCGTATTGCCGGCCAATAGAAACGAGCTGCTCGCTCCCGCCGCGCCGGCCATATCTCCGGTGATGCCGCTACCGCCTTCCGCTCCGGCTTCGCCGCCGGCACCTTCCGAAAAGCGCACGCCGCTTGTCGCGCCGCCTTCACCGCCGGCCTCCGACAAAATGCTGCTCAGTTCCGCTTCACTTCCCTGGCTCATTCCACCGGACGAAGGAAATTGACCTACGGCGCTAACTCGTCCTCGTTGGGCGAACTGCCCAAACGCCGGCCCTTGCGCCGGAGGTCCGCCGTGTCCGGCCTCGCCGGCGCGCGCTGCGCCTGGCCTCGCCGTCCCTGGTCGGAAATTCCCGAACATCATCCCCTCGCCCGGAGTCGCGATGGCCAGCGTCGCATTAGCGGTAGCCGTTTTCCCCGCTGTCACCTCGACGGGTCCTAAGAGCGCCGGTCGAAATCCCACCAGCATCACAATCGCGCGGTAATTGCCCGGCGGCACATCCTTGAAAACGTAAT
>JAJYNF010000324.1 GCA_021786455.1 Acidobacteriota bacterium | reverse complement strand
GAACACGTTCTGGTCCGCCGGCGCAAAGAGCCGCCCGCCTCGCGGCATTTTCTATTGACTTCCATGCGAGGCAGTTATATAACCCGTGACGGGTATTCCCTGATACAGACACGCGGCACCTCGCGCCGCCCTTCGGCCCTTGAAACTCTGGAATGGGTGCCACGGTTAGCAGGTATGGGCTAACCGCGGGCTCCTTGGGAGCACGAGCCGGGGGTTAGCGGCGCGTGATGGAAGAGAGGATGAGCATGGGACGCACGGGAACTTACGCGCTTCTTATTTTCGCCCTCGCTGCGACCGCGGCCCGCGCGGCAGCGCAGAAGTTTCCCCAACCGCGTTGCTTCCAGACCTCTCGCGGAGTGTACGTGGAGGGCACACTGCCCCTTTCTTGCTTTGCGGCCTTGTCTCCGAACAGCCCGCCTTCCGACGTGCCAAAGCGATGCTGGCCCCGGGCCTTTGGTTCGAAGGACGGGCAGCTCGCGAGTAAAAATTTTGAGCTTCCACCCCCTGTCACGCTGAGCGTCGGCGGTACGCATGAGCTAAAGGCATACATCCGCGAGCGCGACAGCAGCGGTAGGATCACCTGGAAGTGCTGGAAACTTTGCTACAACCATGTCAACTCCCTAGCCTACGGGTTCATACCGAGGCCGCCGTTGCTCACAACGGGGCAGACGGCCATTATAGGCACGGCCGCCACCGCCGCGATAACCGTGCTCACCACCAGCAGCAAAATAAGCAACGGCTGGAAGCTCGGCCTGGGCATAACGGGCATTGGAATAGCGGGCCTGATCGGCGTTATCAACGTGGTGCAGCACTATGGTGTCCCCCCGCACCACTATGGGAGGGTCCATGAAAATTATTACCTGGCGGTCCGCTACGGCAACAAGAAGGTAACGCGCTGCAAGCTTCGGTGTCTGCGGACGGAGGAGATGAAGAGCGCGCAGTATGTCCCCAAGGGCGAGGTGGTGGTGTTTGCCATGGACATGAGAGATTTCTGGGGTGTGGCCAATGTGCTGCAATCGAGAACCGGCCTTCCGCTTCAGGCGCTTCCTACCCCAGGCCAGGCGGCCAAATGACGGGGCGCGAGCCGGCCACAGAGGAGCGACGGGCGGGAAGCTGCCAGGAAACCCCCGAGATTCGCCTATACTTTTCAAAGGGAGCCCGTGACGGATTCGATTGAAAACCAACTCTACCCGGATGTCGTTAAGGCGGTACGGAGAATAACCGACCGAGCCTTGCGGCTTGGCAAGTCCACGCCCATGCACGAAATCAGGGTGAGCCTGGGGCGGAAGAGGCACGAGCTCGACCGGCTCGAACGCGAAGGCTTTATTCGCGCCTTCGGGGATAATTATCTGCCCGGCCTTCGCGCGATCGAGCTGGAAGGTCACAATGCCGCCAAGCTCGTTCGGGAATGCACCGGACCCGTCCTGTGGGCCTTGAAATCACTGTACAAGCGCAATGGCGCGAAGCAGTATAGCGCCGAGGAAGTCAGGGCCGCCGCGGACGCGATCGCGGGTGACCAGACGGATCCGGAGGTGATCGCCATTGGTCTGTTGTTCGCCACGGCCTTGGGGAAATACATCGGCTCGTGGGTAATCTCTCCAGACGGCCTGGTAACGTCGGTCACGCCTAACGAGGATATCCTGGACTTCGAGTCCATTCACACGGACTGGGAGGAAGTCGTCGGGAAATTGCAGCCCGCGGAACCGCCCGAGACGGCGGAGTCCCCCGCGCCGGAGGCGGCGGAGACGGCTGGTGCAACGAGGGGCTCGCGCGTGCGATGGGAAGAAATCAGGCAACTCGGCAGCGGCGGGCAGGGGACCGTGTGGCTGGTGCGGGACGCCTCGCGCGTGAACTTGCGCGGCGCCGTTGAGGGAATCAAGGCCTCCGTCGCGAAGCTCGCGACTCCTCTGGATCCCGCGCAGACCGACGCGAACGCCGCTACGCTTGCCGAGAAGATTCGCGCGTACCAAAGAGCCGATGACCCGGAAAACTGCGCGGCGCTGAAGGTTCTCCACGAGGCCGCAAACCCTGACGACTTGACGAAGCAGTTGGAGCGGATGAAGCGAGAGATCGAAGCGCTACAGGCCGTGAATCACCCGAACGTCGTGAAGGTGCTCGATGCGAACCTCAAAGATCGCTGGTTTGTGACCGAGTACTTTCCGGACGGGCCGCTCTCGGGAAAGAAGCATTGGGGCAAGTATCGGGGCCAGCTTCTTGAGGCGCTCCTCGCCTTCCGACCGCTTGTCGAGGGCGTTGCGGCGATCCACGACGCAAGGCTCGTTCACCGCGATATCAAGCCGGAAAATATTTTCGTTTCGCCCGAGCGGGGCCTCGTGCTCGGGGACTTCGGGTTGGTCTTCTTCGCGGACGAGCAAAAAACCCGCGTATCCGAAACCTTCGAGAACGTGGGAAGCCGCGACTGGATGCCACCATGGGCCATGACGGTCCGGCTGGAAACCGTTCAGCCCAGCTTCGATGTCTTCTCGCTCGGTAAAGTTTTTTGGTCAATGCTCGCGGGGGGCGCGAAGCTCCGCCTCTGGTATTGCCACCAGGAAGAATTCGAACTTGAGAACATGTTTTCGAGCGATCCCGACATGCGCTGGGCGCGGACAATCCTGGACAAATGCGTCGTCGAGCATGAAGCGGATTGCCTGCCCGACGCCGACGCCCTGTTGAAAGAGGTCGAACGAGTGCTCGCCGCCGTTCGCCACGCGAACTCTATCTTGTCCCCCTCCAAGGGGATTCGCTGCCGGTTCTGTGGAGTGGGCACGTATGGGCGCGCGAACATCTATGAGGATCCCAGCCTGTTCAAGCATTTCGGGCTCCCCCCAACCCGGGGCGCCGATCGAGCAGGCAGAACTGCAATGTTGCGGTGCAATCATTGCGGCCACGTTGAGTGGTTCCAGCTTCACGGACTCGAGAACAGCGGCTGGTGGGAGCGATAGCAGCCGGGCGGGCGGCGGCCGGAAGCGGACGAACGGCGGCGAGGGCGCGGTTAGTTGGGCTGGGGGGTGCCGTGGAGGATGTGGACGAGGTCAATTTGGGTTTGGCCGGACTGGCGCTTGAGGGCGACGATTTTCTCTTCGTCGGGGTGCTTGATCTCGAAGACGGTTTTGCCGTCGCGGTCGCGGGCAGTGAATTTAGTCACCTCATCGCCGATCTCGTTGTGGTAAAACTCCTCGACCTTCTGGAGCGAATCGGGGGTTTCGTACTTGGCGACGGCCAGGCGCATGTCTTTTCCGTTAGGCGCGCCGAAGCTCAGCTCGACGCCGCTGCCGTGCTGATCCTTCACGCGCGTTGCGCCCGGATAAATCGGCAGGCCGAGCTCGACCGGACGGACGCGCTCGCCGTTGTTCACGCGGAGCGTTCCGGCGGGCGTTTGAATGGTCACTTGCTTTTCGCCGTTCGCTCGGTGGACCCGCACCATGCCGTGCGTGAGAAATTGAAGACCGACCCAGACGGCCAGCACGGACACGGTGAAGATCAGCGCCAGGATGACGAGAACAATCGCGAGCGCGTGAGATCTCCGTTGAGGAGGCGGCGGAACAGGGGCGGCGGGCGGACGCGGTGATGGCGGCTCAGGGATGGTGGCCACGATCAAATCCTCCTAAGATTTGTTACGCATTGCGGGGGACCTCGGTTCCCGCGCCATCCGATAAAACGCTGATACGTCCGCTTGCCTTGCGGGGAAACACCAGTGTATCATCCGCGGAGAATGGGGCGCAGCCGTTTTTGCAGATTTTCGGGGGGTGAAAAAAGTTATGTGGATTGGCGATGGAACCCTTAAAGACGCCAAAATCCGGCCTGACGCAAAGAATGAGAGGATTGCCCAGATTTGGGGAGACATAAAGACTTACGAGGCCTCGCGCAACACGGGCGGCACCTTGCACGAAATGGCCCACGTCATCCAGCGATTGATGGTGAACGTGGGCGGTTGGGTGACCTCGAAGCAGCCGCATGAAAGTAAACCCGGGATGCAAACGAACACGAGTCGGTGGAACGCAATGAGGGTCATAGCCGAAAAGGTCGGCATTGAGGCAGGGAGATTAGGAATTAAGACCCTAACAGCTCCCGCTGACCCAAAGGAAATTAAAGGAGATTTCAAAAACCAAAGTTACTGGCTGGAGCTCCTGGATCCTAAACATCGGCCGGGCTTTGACTTATCTTCTTCGTTTGAGGATTGGTATAACAACACCAATGCAAGGGAGAACAAGCAGAGCTTTTGGGCGTACCTTGACGGACAGAACGAACCCGTAAGCACCACCAACGTAGCTGACCTGAACGAATTCGAAGCCGAGAAGTACAAGGTGAAATTCCAGGGCAATAAGCTTGTGAACAGCGACGATGCCGAGGTTTCGACGCAGAATAATGAGACAGTAGTTTCCGGAAAAGGCTGGGCAATCTTTGTGGTGGACCTTGACGGAAACTTGTACCTGGGGAGTCACATTCTGGGAGTGTTCCACCATTCGTCATTTTTGAGCGGAAAGCCAGTGCTGGCAGCCGGAGAAATTCTCGTGGACAACGGGATCATCAAGGTGGTCACTTGCAAGAGCGGCCACTATCGCCCCTCCTTTAATGAGATGAAAACCTTTGCCCGACTCTTTCCTCAGTGCCACGGGACGGCAATTATTAGACCTTCTTTTGACTCCCACAATTACTACAGGATGTCCGATTTCAAGGACGCGGCCGACGAGAACTCACTGTCGAATAAGGTGCTCGCAAGGGAAGACGTCCAGCAATATATGTGGCCGTGGGACTCTGCCAAGATTTTGAGCATTCCAACACGCGGGGAAATTGCCGCAAGCCGCGCGCCACAACCCCCAGCCAGCGTCAACGTCGCACCACTTCCCGGGGGGTATGCCAATGCACCGTACTCAGGCGGCACAGGTTACGCTAACGAAGGCAGGAGAGGTTACGCTAACGAAGGCCGCACGAACCCAGCCATTTCCATTACCAGATACAAGTGATTGATCAACAGGAACAGAGGATCGAAGGTATCGCCCGGTCACGGAAAACGCAAGGAAGCCACTCATGCAATACCGCAGGCTCGGACACAGCGACGTGCAGATTTCCGCCGTAGGACTCGGCTGCATGGGCATGTCGGAGTTCTACGGCCCGCGCGAGGACAGCGAATCGCTCGCCGTCATTCACCGGGCGCTTGACTGGGGCGTCAATTTTCTGGACACGGCGGACGTTTACGGCAACGGCCGGAACGAACAGCTCGTGGGCCGCGCGCTGAAGGGTCGGCGCGAGCAGGCTGTTCTGGCCACCAAATTCGGCAACGTGCGCGACGCGGCGGGAAATTTTATCGGCATCAACGGCCGACCGGAATACGTGCGGCAGGCCTGCGACGCCAGTTTGAAGCGCCTGGGCGTAGATCACATTGACCTTTATTACCAGCACCGCGTGGACCGCTCGGCGCCGATCGAGGAGACCGTCGGCGCCATGGCGCGACTGGTCGAGGCGGGCAAAGTGCGCTTCATCGGGCTCTCTGAAGCCGCTCCGGCAACGATTCGCCGCGCCCACGCGACGCACCCCATCTCCGCGCTCCAAACCGAATACTCGCTCTGGAGCCGCGACCCGGAAAACGAAATCCTTTCCGTCTGCCGCGAGCTCGGCATCACGTTTGTGGCTTACAGTCCGCTGGGCCGTGGCTTTCTCAGCGGAAAAATCAAATCCCCGGACGACCTCGCCGCCGACGATTGGCGTCGAATGAACCCGCGCTTCCAGGGTGAAAATTTTGGGAAAAACCTCGCGTTGGTGCGGCGCGTGGAGGAAATGGCGCAGGAGAAAGGAGTGACGCCGGCGCAATTGGCGCTCGCCTGGGTGCTCGCGCAAGGCCAGGATGTCGTGCCAATCCCCGGAGCGAGCCGCATCTCGCATCTCGAAGAAAATATCGCCGTCGCGGAGATCGCGCTTTCATCGAGGGACCTCGAACGCCTGGATGAAATCCTGCCGCTCGGCGCGAGCGCCGGCGAGCGCTACCCCGAAGGCGGAATGAAAGTGGTGAACGGATGAACGGCCGGCGCGGTGAGGGAGGGGAATGAGCGTGGAAAAGGCGGAGATCGTAGCAGGCTTTCCAGAATTCTGGCCAAGAGTCCAAGCCAAATATCCCCTGTTTTTCAGCGCGGCCCGGGAGCTGGAACCAGTCCTAAACGAAATCTTCAGGGGACCCGCCCGCGAGCCGCTGCACAAGGTTCTCAGACTCATAGCTAAGATAGTCTCAAACTCGTTTGGCGCGGTCAGGGTTCTCGTTCTTAACGGGTACGGGAACGATGCGATGAGGGTTGCGCGCAGCATGTTCGAGGGCGCCGTGATCTCGGGTTACCTAAAGCTTCATCCGGACAAGCTAGACGATTATCTTGACTGGCATTGGATTCGTCAGAAAAGGATGCTCGAATACATGGAAAGGTACGCGCCGGAGGAGTTTCAGCGACTCGACCCTGCAACCGTGGAGGATGCGAAGCGCGGGTTCGACACAGTGAAACACCGTTACACGGACAAGAGAGGAAAGCTGAGAAAATCGTGGAACGACAGGCCCTTGCGCCAGATGGCCGAAGAAGTGGGCTTGGGTCAACAATACCGAACCTATTACGACTCTGCCTCCTCCGTGCACCATCTCGATTTCGGCGGCCTCTCGATGCAGGCGGAGCATGAGACTTTTGACGTTGACGTGGCGCCATCCGAGGAGTGGCTCGATCGCGCGTTAATTATGGGCCACTGCGCCGTGTTGCGGTGTCTGGTGAACTACAACGAGGCTGCGTCCCTCGGTGTGGATGAGGAATTGAAAGCCGCTGGTGAGAATATCAGGTGCGTGTGGGGGAGGGGGCGGAATGCGGGTCAGTAGCTCAAAGTTTTTGGCCCCTTGCCGCCTGGCCCGGCGGAAGCGGGTAGCCACGGCACGGTCTCTGTGCCGTGGGTTCTTTAAATGACCACGAGCCCACGGCATCGAAAGCATGCCGTGGCTACCACTGCGCGACCCGCAGAGCGCAAAAGACGGCGCTCTGCGCCAGCCGGCGGTACCGTGCATGGCCGAAAAGCCCACGGCGCAAAATCGGTGTCGTGGCTACCACTCCGATCTCATGGGCCGCACACACCGCGAGAGCAGCGGTGTATGCGCCGCCTGCTTGCGCGGCCATGCACCTCTGCGTGCTCGGCTCAAGGCGATTCAGGTTGCGGACTTCACCAGCTCGTCAAATTTCCGCAGGTAGCGTTCGCCGAGGCTGCGGTCGAACTCGTTGAGCCAGCGGCGAACGTAAGCCAAGTCAAGGCCGGGGTTCTTGAGGAGAATGCTTCGAGCGTCCTCCAAGTCGCGTGGTCGGCCGGCGATGACTTTGTGGACGATCACGTCCTCCGGGGCGGCGAAACGCATGGCGGCTTTGCCAATCTCCAGGCGCCGCACGCGCTCCATAGCCTGTTGTTCATAGGCGGAGTTTGAGAAGATGAAGTCTATGCGCAGACCGCTCGCGGGGTCGAGACACGGCAAGACCATCGTCCTTTGCACAAACTCGGAGGGCGCCTCGGCCAGCACGCGCCAGGCGGAGGCGCGCACAAACTCTAGAATTTCCGGCAAGCGCTCCGGGCCGGCGCCCAGCGTGACGTCAACGTCGCGGGTCAGGCGCGGCTCCCCGTAAATCAGCACCGCCTGGCCGCCGATGATCATGTACGGAATCCGGCGTTCTTCAAGGCCGAGGCCGATCGCTTCCAGGAGCCGAGTGAACATTCACGGTTCTCGCCAGGGAGATTTTGTTCTCAAGCCCCGCCAGCGGATCAGGGGGCGGGAAGATGCCCAGGGATCGAGCGTACTCATACATGGCGTCACAGAGCTCCAGCGCGCGCTGGGGATCAAGGGCCTCGCGGAGCGGCCCGCTGGATTCCCAGGCGTTCCAGAACTCTGTGTCCTTAATCATTACGGGTTCTCACCCACGATCTTGTGGTCTAATCGCAAGCCTCCGCGCTTGCTACCCTCGAAAGGTCCGCCGGCACCGCCGGCTGAAGCAAACAATAACAGAACATCCGCCGGGCCTCAAGCTCGGCAGTGCCCTGCACGTGTGAAGGCGAGCGCTCCTTATACGCCGCGAGGCCGGTGACGCGCTCGCCGATAATCAGCGTGTGGATATTGTGCGTGCCTTCGTAAGTCGAGACTGATTTCAGATTGCACATGTGGCGGAAAATCGGATACTCATCGGCGACGCCGTTCGCGCCCAGAGTGTCGCGGAAGAGTTTAGATTTCTCCCAGGCTTTCTTCCAGGGCGGCAGGGTCGAGACTGGAAAGGGCCTCTGCGAATCGCTTGCTTTTAGCGACGGTGATGGGAGCAAACAGGCCGGCTTGGCGGAGCACAATGGCGCGCAAACGGGTCAATTCGAGCAGGGCGAGGAACAACGCGATCAGTGCCTGCCGCCAGGTGTAGCTGGTGACGAGAGCTTCCAGCGTGACCGGTTCGGCGTTCTCGCTGAGGACGCGCTGAATGTGCTCGATCATCTGGCGGACGGTGACTTCCTCGCGACGGATCTGGAGCGGCGCGCGCTTTTTGGCGCGCTCCAGAATTTCGCGGAAGGCGGAAATCAGGTCAAAGACCGTCACGGCAAGACCCGGCTCGTCTTCAGCCTCCGCAAATTCGCCAATGCCGGAGCAGCTCCAAGTGGCGTCCTCAACGGTGCGCTTGGATTGCAACATTTCGGCGGCGTTTTTGAACTGCTCGTGCTCGAGCAGCCGGTGCACCAGGTCCGCGCGGGGATCTTCCTGTTCTTCGGGCGGCGCCGCGGGATCGGGCGGGAGTAGCATCCGCGACTTGATGTAAATCAGGGTGGCCGCCATCAGAATGAACTCGCCGGCCAGGTCAATGTTCAATTCCTCCATCATCTTGAGGGAGTCGAGGTACTGGCGAGTGATTTGCGCGATCGGAATGTCGTAAATGTTGATTTGCTGCTGGCGAATGAGATCGAGGAGCAGATCGAGCGGGCCTTCGTACGCGGCCAGCTTGATCGCGGGTGGAAGCGTGAGGGCGCGCGTGACGCGCTTCACCGGCTCGGCGGCGGAAGAACTTTCCGTCACGGGGCTCATCGGTTCCGGATTCGCAGGTTTAATATCGTCAGGCATTCAAGCCAGTTTCATTGCGGCGCGAACTTCGGACATGGTCGTCCGGGCCACTTGCCGGGCCTTCGAGGTTCCTTCATTAAGGACGTCGCGAACTTTCTGGGGCTGCGCTTCATAAATTTTGCGCCGCTCCTGAAGGGGCTCGAGCCGCGCGTTGATGCGCGCCGCGACAATGGCTTTGCACTCCAGGCAGCCGATTTCCGCCGTGCGGCATTCACGATTCACGCGGTCAATCTCCGCCGGCTTTGAAAAAACCTTGTGCAAATCGAAAACCGGACAAACATCCGGGTTGCCCGGATCCGTGCGGCGCTTGCGAGCCGGGTCGGTAATCATGGTCGCGAGTTTTTTTGAGACGACACGCGGCGGGGCGGAAAGGTAAATCGCGTTGTTGTAACTTTTCGACATTTTCCGGCCGTCGGTCGCCGGCAGCCGCGGCGCGG
>JAJYNF010000269.1 GCA_021786455.1 Acidobacteriota bacterium | reverse complement strand
CGTAAAGCCCTCGCACCGCGCCAAGCATCGCCAGAAGCATCCCTATGCGGAATGCGCTCTTGAATTTCTTCATCTTTCCCCTCCACTTTGTGCGCAAAAACCGGTTTCCACAGCTCGCGGCTTCGCCGGATGAAGCTGGGTTGTATAACAAACGAGCCGGCTATTCCGAGTCCGCCCGCTGCAAGTAGTTTTTGACCTCCGCGTTGTTCGGGTCCATGCGAAGAACCTTGCGGAAGACCTGAGCTGCCAAGGGCTTCTGCTGCAAGGCTAAATAAGCCAACCCCTCGCCCACGAGGGCATCCTCTTGGCCAGGAACCCGCTCGAGCACTTCTTCGAACTTCCGCTCAGCCATGACCGGTTCGCCTTGTTGGAGCAAGCAATACGCTAGCCCAAGGAGATTTCGTGGGTTATGAGGGTCGAGCTTCAATCCGCTTTGGAACGCTGTAACAGCCGCGTCAAACAATCCCAGACGGTAATACGACCATCCTCGCAAAGCCGAAACATCCACGTCCCCGAGAGAAATCGGCTGGAGAATCTCGAGAACTTTGGCGAAATGGTCTTGCGAAAATTCCTTTTGCGCTTGGTTAAGATGGGTCACCAAGTCCCAGTATTGCTGGTCCGTGCCGGTGGGGGTCCAATAACGCCTTGGAACTCCCTCGCGCACGAGTTCGTTGCGCACATGCATGACTCGGTGTTTCCCCAGATAACAATGGACGTAACATGGCCCGTTGGCGCTCCTCAAAAACTGAGCGGCTTTCTTCTCCTCCTGGTGGTAATTGTTGAAAATCTTATGGTCAAAAATGCTAGCCATGGGGAAATCCTTGAAAATTAGCCCGTCCTCTTGCGCTTCTTTGCGTTCGCGTTCAATGAGTACTTTCTCATAAGGTAAGCGTGGATCAAGCAAGCTGACCACATACCTTCCGCCCGCTGCCTTGAACCGCCGAAGGTCCTGAGCCGTGGGATAAGGGCCGAAGGATATTTTCGTGATCCGCCGGGGGAAAACGGATTCGGCCCAGCGGACGAAGATGCTCCCGGGATGGACCAGAACCCAGTAACTTGCCGCTACCCCGACGCCGAGCAAAATCATGCTCAGGACGACAATCGTCCTCAGCCTCACGGACTTCCACTGGTTGCCGGTTAAACTCAATGCTTACTCCCCCGGTCGCGCCTTCACCCCCCCTTTCTTGCTCTTTTCGGCGTTCGGGTTGCCGCGCTTGAGTGACGGGGGAAGCGTGAGCGGCAAGGAGTGGAAGGTCTTTCGCAAAACGTCATAGGACGCCTTTAGCCTCAAAGTGTAATTCGGCCTCGTCCATCCGTCCCACCGGTATTTCGCCAGGCTTCCGCGGGGGACTACGTCGGTGTTGGGCAACGCCGGCAATGAATCCACAATGAGTTGCCCCTGCTCCATGAGCGGTCGGCGGCTAGCCGAGCGGCTTGGACGGTAAGAGAAGGCTGCGATTTCAAACCCCGGCGTTACCTTGGTTAAAACCGTGCCGTCCTTGGCCAGACCGGCGAAAACCCGCCAGGTGGACGGATCGGTGACGTTCAACAACGCCCAGGGAATCCGAATGCTGATCGCGTTGTTGCGGACACTGGCATACCACTCGGCGAGCGAGTCATACTGCGGTGAAGATGTTTTGAGAGTCCCAAACCGCAATATTCCGCGGTCGTATCGGATGGCCGGGAAATACTGTCCGTTGCGCCCGAAGCGGCGGCGGTTTGGTTCGATGATCTGGCCCTCAAACGTCCCGGAATTCGTCAACGTGGGTTTCCATCCGAGCTTTTGAGTCAGCAGAGTCTCGTCGGGTAACCCCGGAACGGGGATAATTTTATAAGGATTGTAAGACGCGGCAATCCAGATGTGGCTGGACTGGGGCCCGGCAATCTGGACGGCATAGGTCATGCCCTCCGGAAAACGTATCGGCTGAATGATCGGAAGATAAGTGATTCCGGCTTGTCCGGGGTCGGTGCTGATGCCGATCAGGTAGTTCACCTTGGACCAATCGGGTTTACCCGTGTGAGTGGGGTCAAGATTGCTGACCACCAGGCGGAGGTAAAGGAACCCCTCGTCAGCGTCTGAATAAAGGGCCACCAGGTTCCGTGCTGGATCCCACGAATCGCCCAAGGGGTGCAAAGGTTGAGGGGTGGATTTGGAATCTAAGGGCGCGATATGAATCCACCCCGCCGAGCTGCCATCGAGCTTGTGAGCTGCGGCCCGGTCCGGATCGGCGGCTACCAGGCCGTAGTATTCCGAAGGATCCATAAAGTTAGTCCACAGGGGTTTGTCAGCGGCCGGGGTTTCGTAGTTTCGGGTAATCCACGACCGGCGAAACCATTCGTCGAGCCACTCAAAGACCATTCCGCCCGCCGCCCCCGCGTCGTAAATGTTGCGGGTCATACGCGTCAGCAGGCGACCTTGCTGCTCTTCCGTTTCCCCACCTTCGTTAAATCCTGCGGGACTGAAATGGCCGATGCCCAGGCTGGTGGGGATTCCATAGTCGCTGATGACCAAGGGCACTCCCGGCGTGTGAGCCTTGAGATCCTCGAGATAGCCAAGGAATGGATCGCTCCCCTCGGCGTCATGCACCGCCTGATAGCCTGGATCGTCATTCATGAAATCTGGATAGAAGGGGAAAACGGTGTAATCGGCAAAATAACCCGCCTGGAATTTTGCGCTGGGATGAAGATGCGTGGGGTCCACGGTTACCGCGTCGTCATCATCGTAGGGTCCCGGAGGGGTAAGAAATCGCTCTCCCAGGGCGCGGCGGATAGCCATTTCCTCGACCGTCGTGCTCTCCGTGGGGTGGTACATGGGATCGAGCGTGGGCCAGTTGAGAAATGCGGCCGGATGCTGCCAATTATATTTGCCTTGCTCGTACCCTTCCAGATGGTCAATCATTTGGGCCAGAAAGATTTCCGTGGGGCTGCCGGAAGGCACTTGGATATAACTCCCGTTGTAATTTGTGAGATTGGCGTGAAGCTGGTTATTGCCTATCACAACCGGAGAAACCCAGGTATTACCGACAACGAATCCCGCCACCCAGCGTGCGATGTTTTCTGGATAAAGCCCGCCCGCGTGCAGAGGGTTGGCAACCACATCGCCCTGTCCGTGAACGACATCCACGGCCTCGTGAATCTCCTTCGTGCAGGCGTCGTAATAGCTTTTGTCGAAAAGGTCGTCGTCCAGGGGCGGTCGTGGGAAAGTAACCCCTTGCAATAGCCACAGGGGTGGATGGGATGGGGCCGAGTCAAACTGGGCTAGTGCCCGGTAAAAAGCGGGTGGCAGGATGGTCGAAACGCGCAACGTATTAACGCCCAGGGCGCTGATTTGTCTGAGCCATTGCGCGTACACGCTGGTCTGACGCGCTGATTCTACGGGAAATTGTCCCGGCAAGGCTGCTGTCAAGTCAACCCCCGTCCAATACGAAGGCTTCCATGCCCCTTGCTGAAGGCGATCAAAGTATTGGCCCTCGACCCGCGACGTGTAAGTCAGTTGGGACGGCACGCTCACCGGCTGGAAGCGCACGTGGGCAACTTGGGACAAACGGACATCGTAGAGTTGTTGCAGATTCTTGATGGCCAGCGGGTCATGAGGGCGCAAGGCAAGGGCGGACCTGAACTCTCGAGCCGCTGCCCGGTTTTGGCCCGCCCTACGGTAGAGCACCCCCCAAGCCAAACAGGTGTCCGCTGAACGATTGCCCCGCCGGCGAAGTTCCTCAAGCAAAGCCTCGGCCCGTTGCGAGTGATGAAGCGCGATTTCCGCGTAAGCGTCGGCGAGCGTCGTGTCGGTGGCGCGCGGCGCCAGACGGTGCGCTCGGGCCAAGATGCGCTCGGCCTGCCGAGGATGGTTGAGTTTCAGCTCATTCCATCCCATCAGGGTCAGTACATCGGTATTGTTTGGATCGATATCATAGGCCCGTTCGAGCTGATCGCGCGCTCGCGTGTAATCTCTCTTCTGATATTCCCGAAAGGCTTCTAAATAAATCGGGCCACTGACCGGTCGAACCCAGAATTCCCACAGGAACAATGCAATCACGATGACCAGCAACGAAAAGCCGATTCGATTCCAGAATAGCGACATCGCCTACTGCCCCGCCCCCACGTGAGTTACCTTTTCCCACTTTCGGGAGCCCGCGAAGAATCTGACAACGCCTTCAAATCGAAAGTAGAGCACCATCTGTCGGTACCCAATATTCTCGAGAAAAGCGAAGAACAGCAGGGTTCCCAGTTCTCGGAAGCTCGGGTAGCGCCGATACGTCAGCTCTTCCAATAGAACCGCGCCCACCGAGAGCAATCCCCCGTAAGCCAGGCTGAGAAGCACGAATAAAAGATAGAGAAGGGGTGGAACCATATTAAAGAAAAAAGCAAGGGGAACCATGAAGTAACCCAGGAACTCCGCCGCCGCGCCCAAAGCTTCCACATAAAGGTGAAACGGGAAACTCAGCATCCCGACGCTGCCGTAGTCCCGATTGAACAGCATCTCCGAGTGCTTCCAAAGGGTCTGGCAGAGTCCGAGCTGCCAGCGCCTCCGCTGCTTTTGCAGCATCTTCACCGTCGAAGGGCATTCCGTCCAACAGACGGGGTCGGAAGTAAAGCACATCCTGATTTTTCGGTGATGCCGCACGGCCCAGTGGTGGAGTTGAACAATCAAATCCATGTCTTCGGTCACCGTATCGTGCTCAAACCCTCCTGATTCGAGCACCGTTTCACGGTGGAACACGGCAAAGGCTCCCGAAACGATCAGCGTTCCGCCAAACATGTCCCACCCGGTCCGCCCGAACAGGAAGCTGCGCAAATATTCCACAACTTGAAATCGTTCCAGGCGGCTGGGCGGCAGACTCACGCTGACCACGCGCCCCTTTTCAACTCGGCAGCCATTGAGAATACGCACAATGCCGCCGCTCGCGACGACGTTGATGGGCGAACGAACGACCGGCCGCATCAGTCGCAGCAAGGCGTCGGGCTCCAAAATCGAATCGGAGTCCAGGGTGCAAAAGTACGGGGTACGGGCCATATTGATGGCCACATTGAGGGCGTCCGGTTTGCCGCCGTTCTCCTTGCTGATGACCAGCAGCTTGGGGATTTCCGGATTCATGTAGAAAGCTTTGACGGGCTTGGTGGCCAGGCGCGGGCGGTAAATGAGGTCCATTTTGACCAGGTGGAAATGGTCAATTAGATTTTGCAGGGTTCGATCCGTCGAACCGTCATCTACCACAATAACCTCGACGTCGGGATAGTCGGTGCCGAGAGTCGAATCGGCGGTCTGAGCGATGATCTCCTGTTCGTTCCACGCCGGGATGATGACGGTGACGGGAGGCGTGACCGGGGATTCCCGAAGCTCATCGAGGCCCTGGTAGGCGAGCCGGCGGTTGTGCAGCCACACCGCCACCAAGGACATCACCATCAACACGGTGTACATCCCATTGCCTAAGAAAAAATAGGCAACGATCACGACATTGAACATGTCCATGCCGTGAATGAAGATTTGCCGCCACATCTCCATTGCTTTATCGCTCCGCTGCCGGTGAACGAGACTCTAGAGCCGCCATGGCCAAACCTCGAATCTCGCTGTCCGGCTCACTCGTGGCCAGTCGCGCCACCCATTGCCGAATCTGAGGGTCGGGATCCTTCACATACTTCACAAGAAACTTTTTTCGCACCGGGGGTTGGGCTTCCTTGGATAAGAAGCCCAAAACGTAAGCCGTCTTTCCCATGCGAACCATTTGGTCGAGAACCTGAGCTGCCCGCCAGTCCCCGTCTTCTCCATAACGACGGAGCACGTCGGGAATCAACCCTCCCCGCTGTAGCTCGTCGGCCACCTGTTCACGGCTGTAGGTGTCCTCAGTGCTAATGAAGTGCTCAATGAGCTGATTGAATCCGGCAGCGCCAAAGGTTCGCAGCGTGGCCACCGAGGCCTCTCGAACTCGCCAATTGGGATCGGAAAGCGATTGGCGAATCTCTCCCGCTTGAGGCAGAAATCGGCGCTGCGCAAGCGCCCGCACCGCGTGCAGACGCACGAACCACGCCGTATCGCGAAGCAGGGTGAGGAGCACTGGGGCCGAACGCGGGTCAGAGATATGAGATATGACTGGAGCTGAACGCGCCCGCACGTCCGGGTTCTCATCGAAAGGCAACTGCGTCAGAAAGACCTCCGCCATCTCCATGCCCAGCGTCTTGCGGTCGAGTCCATACTCATCCTCCCCCTTAGCTTCCCGCGCGACCATCTCGCGGACGACGTCGGTGGCAAGAAAACGGATGCGGCGGTTCGAGTGCCGCAGTGACGGAAGAAGCCCCGAGGCGCATTTCAAAGGGAAGCTGACCAGCGATGATTTCACCGACCGTAGTGAGAGCGCAGCGGTCGAGGCATTAAGAACCACCTTGTGGAGCTGCGCCACGAGCGCCGGAAAGCTCTCGGGTTCGCCGATGGCCGCTATGGCTCGGGACGCCACCGATTGAATGTCCGGGTGAGGGTCCTCCAGGGCTTTGACTAGCAACGGCCAGCTCTCCCGATGCCGTAAGATCCCTAGATTCTCGGCGCTCTTCGCGCGGATCAAGAAGCGCAACTTCCCCACGCGCTCAATAATGCCTTCCGGGCGCCCCACCGCTTCCCGCACCGAGGCGGTATCCATGTGGCCGGCGAGGCGATTTTGCCACGTTCGTACCAGACCCAAATCCTCGCATAACCGGCGCAAAACCGGTTCTTCCGACGCGGTCGGCCTCTTCTCAAGTAAGAGCTCTTCCAGCAGATAAAGGCGGTCGAGCCCGGAAATGCTCTTCAGCCGGTTGAAGCCCTCCTGATAATCCATTCGGCCTGACAGAAGATTTCCTACCACGGGCCGGAATTCCCTCCGGACGAAGTCGATCCGCTGAAAATATCGTTCGCGCCGCTGTCGGCGTGCGAAGGCTAAGCCGATAATAACGACGTTTCCGATGACAACGATGACGAGCAGGGTAAATACAACCTTGATGATGTTTTCGATAAGAAATGGCATCGGATAGGATGATTGCCTAGCTAGTTTGGGAAGGGCCCCAGCCCACTTTCCCGATTAATACATGCCAAATATCTCTCCGCACCCTCCATAAGCATCGGCTTTTTTGGCGGAGGATTTAATGAAATCTCCTTTGAAGCCATCTTGCGCCCCATAGCTCGGTGCTCAGCCCTAATACCCGCGATGATCTGTGGGTGCTCACCATGAGTACCGTGTTCTGCCCGCGGGAAGCGCGGAACTCGTTTCCTCATGGGTGAACTATGCATTCTTGGACAACGCTGCCGCCCAACGCACCGCCGCACGCTGTTGTGACCTCCGGATTCCCCTAAGACGTCGCACCCGGTACGACAGGTGTTCGCTAACCTAAGATTCACGTCGGAAATCTGCGATTGGATTCTAGGGTGATGTCAGGGTATTGTCAAGGTTTACAGGTTATTTATTAACAAAGGTTACTAATATCGTTTTCCCTCCAAGGGATTAAAACCACCCAGTTCACGAAGGAGATGAAAGGTGGCAACCCCCGTGTGGGACTCCGGCCCACGCGGCAGTTTTGAACTATAAAATAGCCGAACATCGAGCGCTCCGATCCTCTACTTCAGGGTGATTCGCCATAGGCCCAGCACTCTCAATGGCCTGCATCCCCTGGTCACTCATGCGCATCGGGCCTAGTCCGATTCGTCATTCCTGGAGCGCAGGCCGCGGCAGGAAACAAAAACGCCCGCCGGAGGGACTATGGTAGAATAAAAAAACGTGCCGCTCGGCAAGGTGGATTGAGCGCGCGATAACGATGCAACTCGCCAGTGGATGCTGCCATCGTAACGGAGTAAGAGGGAAGAAGCCGGCGAAATGGTCGTCATGTTTGGCCGGCGAGCCGTCATGCCAATGACCGAAACCCAAGCCGGGCCAGGGGCGGACAAACAAACGAACGTTCGAAAGCCACCGGAACCTCGCTACCAGCTAACCTTCGTTCAATCCCCCGGCATTCTTACCTCTTTGCGGGAGGGATGGCGGGACCTCTTCCACGGGCCAAAGGTTAGCGTTCCATCAAAATATTATGCCGGCCAAGCTCGCCTCCCGGTTACGGAAATGCCGCCCTGGTGGCGAGATCTGCCGAACCAGATCAAGTCGCTGTTTGAAAAACCTCGGGACGAAATCAGCATCTTTAACCGCGCTCAGGCGAAGAAACGGGCGTTGTGCGGCGTTTTGGGCGCAATAATTTTGGGCGGAATCGGAGTTTACTTTCGGCGGCCCGCATACATTTTCTTAGGGGTTATTCTGGGTTACGCCTTGGGCGAGGCGGTAGGAACCCTCTTCTTCAAGAAGCGGGAATATTCGGCAGATATCTGGCGGGATTATCTGCCGGAATCGGGATCGTGGATAAATTCGTTGTTGGTTCACGTGGTGATTATCGCCGCGCTGATTCTGCCGTATTACATCCACGAATTACTCCAAGGCCCACGAACCACGACCACTGCCCAGATTCCGCCTCCGATCATGCTGCAACTGCCGCCAGCTCCCAAGCCGATGGGTGGCGGAGGCGGCGGCGGAATCCGCGAACCGGCACCGCCTTCCAAAGGGAGAATTCCGCAGTTTTCCAAGGTGCAGCTTGCGCCTCCGATGGTCAAGGTCCCCATTTTGCACCCGAAACTTTCAGTTCCGCCGACCCTACTCGGCCCGCCGCAGTTGAAATTGCCGCAAATGAATATCAGCGCGCAGTTAGGTGACCCGATGAGTCTGCCGGCGCCGCCATCGGGAGGGCCCGGCGCCGGCGGCGGGATCGGCTCGGGGAGTGGCAGCGGCGTTGGACCGGGCAACGGCGGCGGGTTTGGTCCTGGAAACACCGCTGGCTTCGGCGGAGGAGCTTATAGTGTCGGCGGCGGCGTGAGCGCGCCGATTCCAATCTATCAACCGGAACCGCCCTATTCCGAAGAGGCGCGAAAAGCCAAATACCAGGGAAGCCTGGTGATGTGGATCGTGGTGAACGCTCAAGGTCAAGTGACCAAGGAACAGATTGTTAAGCCGCTCGGCATGGGCCTCGACCAAGAAGCCCTTAAAACCGTGAGGACCTGGAAATTCATTCCCGCCAAGCGGAACGGCGCTCCGGTGCCCGTGCAAGTGGATGTGGAAGTAACCTTCCGCCTGTTCTGAAGCCTCGCGGGCGTCAAGGTTCTTTCCCAAGGCACGACTTTTCTGGCAAGAATTGCCTTGACAATCAAGCCGACGGCCAGTTAGTCCTTAGGAATTGGCCAGGTGGGAGGTCGTCTAACGGTAGGACTGCAGACTCTGGATCTGCGTATCGGGGTTCGAATCCCTGCCTCCCAGCCAATCATTTGGAACGACTTCCTTAGCCCGAATAATTCACGTTTTCGAAGACCAGAAAAGCCTCCAGTGCGATAAACACGTTGTGAAGACGATGTTCAAAGCACGCGAGGAGGCATTTAGAGCATTTCCATAAATAATATAGCTTGACAAACGGGAACCGTCATGGCAGAGTGTGCTCATGCGAGCCATACCCATTCCGATTCGCAAGCGCATCCTTGAACTCTACGAC